>CAZMFS010000094.1:0-7132 GCA_964565585.1 uncultured bacterium | reverse complement strand
AACAACAAAAGGGGATAAATATGAAAAGTAATAACATGCCTATATCGGAAGTAATGGATAATTTAATAATTTCAAAAGATGCAAAACTAAGCGCCGTATATAAACTGGATCTACCGAGCAAATATGAAACTGCAAAAATTGAAGAAAGAGAAACCTTATCGGATAGAATAAAAAATTTTATCAATTCAATTGATAGCAATACCTATTTGCAATTTTATTATGATTTTCAAAAAAAAGATAATCCAAAAAAGTATAAAAAAGAAGATTACGGGGATAAATTAATAAACAAAGTACAACACAGTAGGGTGGATCATTTATCAAATATTTCACATTTGGATATGAAATTATTCTGCACAATTACAATTTCTATAAAAAGCCACAAACAAAAATCAGTATTTAAAAATATACTTTTCAGCGGAGAAAATAAAGAAACTACTGAGCGTGAGTATCAAAAAGCAAAAAATAAATTAGAAAGAAGTTTAAGAAAATTTGAGGATTTTATAAATCTACAAGAAAAAATAGATTATAAGAGACTCCAAAATAAAGAAATAAGACAGCTTCTTATAGCTCACTATAATAATTATAGCTATGAACATGTAAAGAAAAACGATATTGATATACAGGATAACTACCTGGATATTAATAAAAAATTATTAAGAAAAGATTATATAGTAGAAAAATCACATTTACAAATTGATGAAGAAAAAGTAAAAATAATAAGAATTGATGATCTATTTACTGCAACCATGCCGGCAATTAAAAATAGTGACATGTACCAGTACAGCATATCGCTTCTTCATTCAATTCTTTATGATCTGGATTTTCAGCACAAAACAATAATAAATATTCAGAATGTAGATAAAAAAGATATTGTAAAAAAAGTAAAAAGAAATAAAAGAATTGAAAGCACATTTGCAAGCAGTACCGATAGAAAACAAAATAAAAAAGAGCAAGAAATTGAGCAATTTTTAAATGATATGGCAGAAAATACCCAGAAAGTATGTCTTGCAAATATATATGTAATAATAAAAGACACCAACTTAGAAAGACTGCAGAGAAAAGCCAATAAGGTACAAACCAAATTCAATAAAATAAATAGTGCAACAGCAAAAATTGAAACAAATGCAACTTTACCTTTATTTATTTCAGCTATTCCGGGGTCAGCCTCTCAGGATTTTGAAATGAAACTATTGAAAACAGAAAACGTTGCTGATTGTATAAATCTTTATGACTACTATAAAAATGATGATAGAGGAATACTTGCGACAAACAGAAAAAATAAAGCAGTAAGGCTTGATCTACAGTCTGATAGATTGACAAATAGAAATGGTATAATAATTGGGCCCTCTGGAGCCGGCAAATCATTTACAATGAATTCTATGCTTTTTCAGGAAATTTCTGATGGAGCTATTACCTTTATAATTGATAAATGGGCTTCATACAAAAAACTAATGCAGATTCTTGACGGAACATGGTACCAGTTTAATCTTGATACGCCGATATCAATTAATCCTTTCAGGTATCCAAAAAAAAGATATATAGAAGAAGAAAAGATCAGTGAAAGAAAAATACAGTTTTTGATTAAATTTATATCATCACTGGTTAAGGACTCAAAAGAAAGCGTAGAAGATATAGACAAAAAAGTGATTGTTACAATAGAAAACTGTATAAAGGAAGTTTATAAGAAAAAATACCTAAAGAAAGACAAAGATATTGTTCTACTTGAGGATTATTATGAAGTATTTAAAAGTAAAAAAGATCAGTATAAAGATTCCTATATAAACTTTCAAAAATATATCGATAATCTAAAAAGTTACTTGCAGAGAAAAGTATTTGCAGATTATTTTAACAATAAAACAAAAATAAATGTTGGAAGCAACAAGCATGTATATTTTGATATATCTGGACTTGATGAAAACAAAGAGCTTAGATCTTTAATAGTAATGAATTTAGTAGATATGATGTTTCAATTTATAGATAATAACAAGGATAGGAAAAAACGAATTGTAATTGATGAAGCATGGGATTCTTTACAGAATAAAAAAATCGGGCTATCAAAATATATAATGAATATGTTTAGATACATAAGAAAACTATCAGGTGGAGTGTGGGTAATATCCCAATCCGCACTCGATTTTAATACAAAAGAAATGAAAGCTTCCATACAAACAAACATATCAACACTAATTGTTATGCAACAAACAAAAAAACAGATCCTGGAAGATACATGCGAAGTATTTGGGTTTAATGAAGAAGAAAAAGAACTATTAAACAGTATAGAATTAAACATACAAAAAGGATATTCTGAAGCTTTTATATCACAGGGGAACTTTTCAACCATATTAAGAATTAACGAATCACCTTTTAATTACTGGATGTTTACAACTGATGCAGATGATAATGCACTGTTTAGAGAAGAAGTTAAAAAATACGGAAACTTAAACGATAGCAATGCAGTTGTAAGGGCTATCAAGTCACTTTCTAATCCATAATAATAAGGGAAAAACTTATGAAAAAGAAAATAATTATATTGATCACAGTAATTGTTATATCTGTACTGATAACCCATGCATGGATAATGCAAGCACTAAAAATGGGATCTAAAGGTCTAAAGTGGATTAATGGACAGGTTAAAAGCGCGATGCAATTAGAATTATTACAATTAGGCAAACAAAAAGAAGAATTAGAAGAATTATATAAACAGGGTAAAGAACTTCGTGAACAAGCACAAGCATCAAAGAGAATGTATCAAATGTATAAAGAAAAATACAAAGAAGTAAAAGGAATAAAAAACTTTAACTGGAAAAATACATATCAGATGTTAAATCTTATAAATAATTTTGATAAGCCTAGGTTTTGGCTTACAGGTATAGCTGAAACAAATAAAGCAATAGGAAGAAACTTAAAATCATGGTTAAAAACAACAAATGAAACAAACAAATTTATCAAAGATTACATTGGATCATCAAAGCTAGTTCAATTAGAAACAAGAAAAAAGAAACTTAAAAAAGAAAATGAAAAAATAGATAGAAAAATAAAGCTATTAAAAGAAGACTATAAGTCAGCACTAGAAAAACTTACAAAAATAGAGAAAGATACAGAGAAAAAAGATGTAGGAACACAAACAGATATTATATCAATACAAGGAACAGTAGCTAAAAAAAGAGAAAAGATTAAAGAATTAAAAACTAAAAAATTTCATAATGGTGTAAAGTATAACAAACTTGAAGAGAAACAGGAAAGATTACTTATCAAAGGATTGAAAACAACTTCACCAGGAAATACAGAAAGCAAAATAAAATTTTCATATTTTGATTAAAGGTGATTATTATGAAAAAAACAATAATAATTTTATTAATATTACTCATAATACCAAATATTATTTGTGCTAAAGAAAATAAAAAAGAAATAAGAGATGAAACAATTACCATTAATGGAAACAAAGTAAGAATAAAAACAAAATTAAAAACAGGAAAATATGAGGGGAAACTCTATGCAACAACTAAAACAAAGTATTACATAAACGGGAAAGAAATTAGCAAAGAAAAAATACAAGAAAAACTAAAAGAATCAAAAATTGGTACTTCAAAATATTTAATAGAATCAATGGGGATAAGAAAAGCATTAGATTCAATTGGTGCAAAAATTAGAAAAAATACATACAAAGGAAACTCCTATTTTTTGAGATTATGTCTTGCCGTTGCAATATTAATTTTTGTATATGAATACACAACAGGTAAAGAAATAAGCATGAAAACATGGGTAGGAGCAATAATGATATTGTTCTTTCTCTTATTATATACCACTATAATGCCTATTTTATCAAGATCTATTTCAAAGTTGGCTCATTTTATTTATCAAGAAGACAGTATAAATACTGGTATATTAACACAAGCCAGACAAAGAATATATAGTAATCTAGAAGAAAGTGCTATAGGAGTTAATGTAAAAGGGATAATAACCGAAATTTCCTTTATGGCATTAGAATTAGTTACATCAATAGCAAGTTATGTTATATATATAATCCAAGGATTAATGTATATAACGGGCCCTATTGCCTTTTTAATAGCAATAATACCAAGATTTAGAAAACTAGCTTGGAATTTCATGAAAAATTATATTGGAGTATCTTTCTGGGGAGTAACCTTGGCAGTTTTTTTACAAATCTTAAATGAATATACTATATATTTGTCAAGAATAATGGACTCTAAAGGACAAATAATCGAAGAAGCAGTGGCTCAAGAACTACCAAGAAATTTAGCAAAACAACTTGTTGCAAATGATTTCCTTACTATGAAACTTGTAGCAGTTAATCTTTTGCTAACATTTTTTATAATTGCAACACCTAAGATTACAAAATTATATCTATCATGGCCAATGGCACAGGCAAACAGAATGGCTTCAAGTATAATACAAAAAACAACTGCTCTTATGACTCTTGCCCAAAGCAAAGGGGTTAAATCAATAATAGGAGGTACAAAAACAGTTGGAAAAACTGCAAACAATATAGGAAAAAAAGCAAGTTCTGGCTCTGTATCTAAAGGAAGCGTTGAAAACAATATACCAGTAGGAGGTAAATGATGAGTGAATTAAAAATAAAAGATAAAAACAAAAAAATAATAAAATTATTAACAATGGCATTAATAATCTCGGTAGTTGCAATTGTTATTACAGTTATCGGAGTTATAACAGTATCAGCAAAAAACAAACAGTATTATGTAACTACAAAAGATTATACCTATTCTGCAATTGAAAAAGATTATGACTACAGATCAAAAGCAGAACTAAGAGCTTTTGCAAAAAGATTTGTATACATGCTTAATACCTTTTCATATAAAGATTTTAAAAAAGATACAATTCAGGATAAAAAAAGCAATATAAACAATGCACTATCTTTAACTTCACCTAAACTTAGAAAAGCGGTTGAAAGTATGTTTTATAAAGTTGATAAAAAAAATAAAAAAAGCATGGTAGATAATATTAGAGATCATAGATTAAAATTTGGGTGTTCTATTAAAAAAGTAAAGGTTATAAGAAAAAAAGAACCTTATGAAGTTGCAGTAAAATATAGATCTTTTACAAAATCATCAAAAATAAGAAATATAAAGGAAAGAGCAGTAAAATTAAAAATGATAAGCAGTAGGAAAACAACAAAGAAAGTTCTTGGAAAATACGGGCTTACAGTAACAGGTTATAGGAAGCTAAAAAGAAAAAATAATAATAGTAAGAGTAATAATTAGTAGGGAAAGGAATTTTTATGTTTAAGACAGTACAGCAGTATCAAAAGCTATTGAAAAAAGCATATATAACTATAATTATTTTGTTAATAGCAGTTATTTTGCTTGTGGCTTCAAACATATACTTATTTATATCACAGCAAAATAAAATGCTTGTTTCACAATCAGGAAGAATATATCAGGCAGTTAAATCCGACAGAGATTTTAGAACAAGAGCAGAAATAATCTCCTTTTCTAAAAATGTAACAAATCTATTATTCGGATACTCATATAAAGATTTTGTTTCAAAAAATAGAAATACAAAAAAAAGTAAAATTTACAGTGCAATGCAATTAATGACAAAACCTTTAGCTCAAAACCTAAATCAGTATTTTTACGGAACGAGAAAAAATGATATCACTAGGGCTGAAGAAATAAAAAGAAATAAAAGAAACTTAAAATTAAAGATAGAAAAAGTAAATGTAATAAAACACAAAAAAAAGCCGTATGAAGTTAATGTATATGCTAAAAACTGGATAGCAGATCAAAGAAAAAGCACTAAAAGTAATATTAAAATTAATTACCAGTTTGATACAACCGAAAGAGTAAATGAAAACCAAAAACCTTTTGGCCCTATGGGGTTGAAAGTAATCAGTTATTCAATAAATAGTAACAATAACAGAGGATAAAAATGGAACAGATAAAAGTATTTTTTAAAAATCATCCTATAATAAAAACTGCTATTTTGTTTATAATTGCTTTAGCAGTATTTGTAGGAATAATGGTAATGATAATTAGAAATTTAAATAAGAATAAAAGTGTTAATGCTTATAACAATGAAGCTTTAAACAGAGCCGGAATGAAAGAAAAGCAAAGTAATAAAAAAATGGAGTATATAACTGAAAATGAAAATAAAGAGATAAATAAACAGAAAAAAACTGACAAAGAAAAAACTACAGGATATAAGGATCTATTTACATCGGAAAGCAATAAAAAAGCAAAAACTAGAACAAAATCCAAAAATATAGCAAAACAACAAAAAGAAGAAAAGAGCAATAAAACAAACAAAAAAACATACACCAGAAGAAAAACTAAAAGAAAAAATGTGGATTATTTTAACGAATATAAACTCGGTACTGAAACATCAAAAAACACTTACAGTTCCATATCGAACAAAAGCGATATAAATTCAAACAAAACTTATATAAAAGCTTATATTAAAAATAACTATAATTTTGAATACGGAAAAGAAAAAGAAGTAATAGCTGTAACAGAAGAAAAAATTAATAAGAAAATTCCCGCCGGAGCTATAATATACGGAAAAGCAAAAATCGATCTAAAGGCAAAAAGAATATATATAGTTTTTTATAAACTCGAATATGGAAATAAACAATACAATATAAACGCAAAGGCAACGGAGCTTGATAAAACAAAAGGATTATATGCAAATATTGATGAGAATAAAGCAGAAAATTTACTTAAAGCTTTAGGAAACAAAACAATAGAAATGGCAAGCAGTTTTAATCCGGCTTCAGATATAACTTCAAATTTGACAGATAAAGTAAAAATGAAAATGAGTAATGTAACAGCAAAAATTAGTAAAAGAAAAGGTCTATATATAAAAATGTAGGAGCAAATATGAAGAAAAAATTATTAAATGTATTCTTGATATTATTTATATTAACGGTATCTATTAAGGCAGTAATAATAACCAAAGTGGGGTATAATACAACTCTGCAGTTTTCAAACAAGGTAAATAAATACATAGTTGGAAATCAGAAATATTTTAAAAGTGTAGAAAAAAACAGCAATTTTATATTTCTAAATCCCAAGTATTCCGATTATCAAACAAATATTACGGTAATATTGAAAAACGGAACGGTTAAAGATCTTATAATAAGAGGAATGAAAGCAGA
>CAZMFS010000093.1:0-7146 GCA_964565585.1 uncultured bacterium | reverse complement strand
AACTTTCAAAAAAACTGGATGGGAGTTTTTTTGTTTTTTTCCGATATAGGAATTGCAAAAGAAAATGTAATTAAAATTCAGTATAAAAATATTAATTATAAAAACTTGAAAAGAATGGAAAATTTTTTATCTATATTAAAATCTAACTATAATTTCAACTCAAAAGATTTAAACAAAATTTATTCAAATTACTGTATTAAAAATTATAAGTTGGAAGATTTAAATAGTTTAATAATAAATTTAAAAAGAAATTCAAAAAAATTAAAGTTAAAATCTGAAATTGTAAAAGATAAAATTAACGGTAGCTTTGAAAAGGGTTTGGATGTAAAATTTATATTAAGAGAGATTACGGGAGTAATTAATGAATAAGAAAATATTAATGTTTATAGTAATTATTTTTTCTGTTATAAGTTTAAATGCTGGAATTAATATCAATAATAATTCATATATTGGATATACCTCTAATATATATAAAAATAGCTATGATTTATCGGATAATTATTTCAGGAATGATCTTATGTTGTTTTACAACAATAAAGAGTTTAGTATTGAGACTTTTTTTGAATACATGAAATATTTTGATTATGAATTTGAAAATTATAATCATTTTAATATTGAACCGAAATATATTTTACCAATCTCTCTTTATACAGATTTAATTTTCAAAGCCGGTTTTAATGATTATATTTATAATAACTACAAGTATATGAATAATTATGACTACAAATTTATTACTACTTTTAAATATGATACATTATTTTCGCTTAGAAATCTTGTATCTTTCCAATATGAAAATAAAATATTTCAAAATAATAATCTGGACTATGAGGAGTTTTCCATTTACAACAATTTATATTATTATATAAGTGTTGAAACGATACTGAATTTATACATAAATTATTCTATTACTTCATGGAATGAAAAAAACTTATGGCTTGATTCAAATACTGTATCTGAAGATATTCCCAAAGATAATAAATTGGAACTAGAAACCAGACTCGAGCATATGCTTAGTGATAATTTAATTGCAACTATATATTTGAATTACGAAAATCAGACAAGCGAGCTTAGTTCAATTATTACTGTAGATAATACAGAAAAATTTGAAAAGGATATTTATTCATACAACTTAATTGAAATAGGTAATTCTTTCAGCTTATATTATAATAACTGGTCTTTTTTAATATCGAATAGTTTTGCTTTTAAGAAATATAATGAGAGAAAAATTATTACCCAAAATTTGCAGATAGGGGATGATAAAGTTTATAATAATATATATAATCTGGATATAAATGTTGAAAAATCTTTTTCTCCAGCTGCAGGCTTGGATTTAAACTTTAATTATGAAAAAAATGATTCAAATGATTTTTATATTAATGGAAGTGGGTATAATATTGAAGGGGGAATTTATTTCCAGTTCTAAAAATATATCATACAGAATTTTCTGTATAGGAGAGATAACAAAATTAGATAAAAATAGACATGAGATAAAAGTTTTTAAAGCTTATGAGGATGCTCTGTATAAAATTGAAAACTATCAGGAGTTGAGAATTTTATATTTTATGGATAAATTAGAAAAAAATGGTAGATCAATTCTACAGGTTCATCCAAGAAATAATAAAGAGAATCCTTTGAGAGGAGTGTTTTCTACCCATAGTCCAGTAAGACCTAATCCAATAGGGGTTACGGAAGTGGAATTAATAGAGAGGAATGCAAATATTTTAATAGTTAAAGGACTTGATGCTTTGGATAACTCTCCATTGATTGATATAAAATCAAAATAATCAATTTTCAAATTGCATATTTATTATAATTTATTATAATTTTCAACAGGGAGGTTTCTATATGAATAAATTATATGACAGCCATGTTCATATTAATCTAACTCAATATGATGAAAACAGGGATAGAATTATAAATACCTGTAAAGATAAACTTGATTTTATGGTTAATATCGGTATTGATGAAAAAAGTTCAGAAAAGTCAATTTCCTACAGTTATAAATATGACTTTATATATGCTACAGTAGGGATACATCCTACTAATATAAACGAATATAGTGAAAAGCTGGAGGAAAGACTACTCAAAATGGGAAAAGAAGAGAAGGTAGTAGCAATCGGTGAGATTGGTCTGGATTATCACTGGATGAAAGATCCAAAAAAAAAGCAGAAGGATATCTTTAGGAAACAGATGGATATTGCCAAAAAGCTAAATAAACCAGTAGTTATTCACAGTAGAGATGCTCAGGATGATACTTTAAAGATTTTAAAGGAGTTTAAAAACGAAGTAACAGGAATAATGCACACATATGCAGGAGATATTGATACTATGAAGATTTTAAAAGAAATGGGATATTATTTTTCCTTTTCCGGACCTATAACTTTTAGAAGTAAAAGAAGTGATTTTACCAGGAAAGTTGTTAGAAATACACCCGTAGAAAGAATATTAATAGAAACAGATTCTCCCTTTCTTTCACCAGAACCAATGAGGGGGAAGGTTAATATCCCTACAAATGTAGAATTTGTACTAGAAAAAATCGCAGAAGTAAAAAATATGAAAAAAGATAAAACACTTGATATTGTTAGAGAAAATGCAAGAAAGATATTAGGAATATAGAAAGGTATTATATGTTAGAACTACTTGAAAATAAAATATTTAATAATTTTAAAAAAATTATAAAAGAAACCTATCCTGAGTTTGACAGGTGGGAAAGATTAGATATAGAACTAGCAACAGATTTTAAATTTGGTGATTTTCAAACCAACTTTGCTATGAAAAATTCAAACTTTTTTAAAGATAGTCCCAGAAATATTGCTCAAAATATAATAAACAATTTTCAGCAAAATAATTTAATAGAAAAGATTGAAGTAGCCGGTCCAGGATTTATTAATATTTTTATAAAAAAGGATTTCCTAAGCAGTTATGTTAAAAGAATTTCAAAAGAAAAATTTGATTTTTCTTTTCTGAATAGAGATGGAGAAATCATAATAGATTATTCGTCTCCAAATATTGCTAAGAGGATGCATGTAGGTCATTTAAGAAGTACAGTAATTGGAGATTCATTAAAAAGAATTTTTAATTATTTAGGATTTCAAACAGTTGCAGATAATCATCTCGGAGATTGGGGGACACATTTTGGCAAGTTAATAGTAGCTTATCGAAAATGGTTAGATAAAGATAATTATCAATCTAATCCGGTACAGGAACTTGAAAGATTATATGTTAAATTTAATAAAGAATCTGATAAAAATGAGAATCTTGAAAAAGAAGCTAGAAATGAATTAAAAAAGCTTCAAAATGGAAATGAAGAAAATAAAGAACTATGGGAAGAGTTTATTGAAGTTTCTCTGAAGGAATACCAAAAAATGTATAAAAAATTAAATATAGAGTTTGATACATATCATGGAGAATCTTTTTACCATCCGATTATGGAAGAGGTAGTTACAATATTAAAAGATAAGGAAATTGCCAAACTGGATGAAAAAGCATTAGTTGTTTTCTTTGAAAATGAGAATAATTTACATCCCTGTATAATTCAAAAAAAAGATGGTTCGTATCTATATGCTACTTCTGAACTTGCTACTATTAAATATAGGTTGGAAAATTATAATGTTAATAGATTAGTATATGTTACAGATGAGCGTCAAAAGGATCATTTCAAACAAATATTTAAAATAGCCAAAAAAATTGGCTGGGATAAAAACTATGTACATGTTCCTTTTGGATTGATGAGTTCACAGGAAGGAGTTTTTTCTTCCAGGGAAGGTAATATAATATTAATGAAAGATTTAATAGAAAAAGCTTTATCAAAAGCCAGAGATATTGTGGAGGAAAAAAACCCAGATTTAAAAGAAAATAAAAAAATGGAAATAGCAGAAACTATAGGTATTGGAGCAATAAAATATGCTGACTTAAGCCAAAATCGAAAATCCGAAATAACATTTAACTGGGATAAGATGCTGAAATTTGAAGGAAATACTTCTCCCTATTTGCAATATGTTTTTGTAAGGGTACAATCTTTATTTAGAAAAGCAAAAAAAGAGGGAATACAATATAATTTGGATTCGAAAATTTATTTGAACAATCCAACCGAGAAGAAAATTGCCATAAAATTAACCCATTTTCCGAAGGTAGTTTTGAATGCATATAAATATTATAAGCCAAATATAATTGCCGATTATTTATTTGATCTGGCACAAACATATAATACTTTTTATAATTCTCTCTCTATTCTAAGAGAGGATAAAAAAATTATGAATTCAAGATTGCTTTTATCAAAAAAAGTTGCTTATATAATAAAAAAAGGATTAAATTTACTCGGAATAAAAGTAGTAGATAAGATGTAATAGGGGATTAAAATAAATTATTTACTTTAATAGTTAATATTGTATAATTTTTCTAGGGATTATGGAGGTCTTGGATGGATAAATATAATAAACTTGCCAGATTGACAACCGAGAGAAATTTGGCACTGGAAGTCGTAAGATTAACCGAGGCTGCAGCTTTAGCTACATATCCACATATTGGAAAGGGAAATAAAAACAATGCAGATAAAGCTGCTACTGAAGCTATGAGAAAATCCTTTGCTAAAATCTATATATCAGGCACTGTAGTAATTGGAGAGGGGGAGCTTGATAATGCTCCAATGCTATACAATGGTGAGGAAGTCGGTAGATGGGGGGAACATGACCCCCAAGTTGATATTGCAGTTGATCCACTAGAGGGAACCAAACTTTGTGCAAAGAATAGACCAAATGCTATTACCTGTCTGGCAATGACCGATGGAAACTTTCTTCAGGCCCCTGATATGTACATGCATAAAATAGTTGTGGGCCAAAAAGCAAAAGGATGTATTAATTTAAATAAAAGTGTAAAAGAAAATTTAATAGACATTGCGGATGCAAAGGATAAACCGATAAGTGATCTTAACTTAATACTACTAGAACGTAAAAGGAATCAGCATATAGTGGAAGCAGCAAGAGAACTAGATTGTAAAATCACTTATATTAGTGATGGAGATATTTCGGCATCTCTTTATGCTATTCTTGATAGTTCTCCTATGGATGTTTATATGGGGATTGGAGGAGCTCCTGAAGGTGTAATAACTGCTTCGGCTGTAAAAAGTGCGGAAGGAGATATGCAGGCCAAACTTGCCTTTGATTTTTCAAAGGGAAATAAAGCACACATCGATATGGAAAAATTAAAAAAAAGGGCTAATAATATGGGTATAACTAATTATGAAAAAATATACACTCTTGATGATTTAGTAACCGGAAACACATTTTTTGCTGCTAGTGGAGTGACAGATGGAGAGCTGCTTAGGGGAGTAAGACAGAAACCAAATAACTTTGAAGTAGAATCCCTTGTTATGCGATCACGGACAGGAACTCTAAGATGGCTTAAATCACAGTATAATCTTGATAAACGAGTTGATTACTCAAGTATTTTGGAGGATTAAAAATGCCGAATGAACTTCTGTGGATATTTTTTATACTTCTTGATTTTATAATCTCCCTTATTATATATAGATTATTTAAAAAAGAAGGTTTATATATCATTATCACGATTAATATTATATTATGTAATATACAGGTAATAAAATTTATAAAAATGTTCGGAATAACTACTACTCTGGGTAATTTATTATACGGAGGTATATTTTGGGCAACTGATATGCTTTCAGAGATCTACGGGAAAAAGGAAGCAAAAAAAGGAGTTTTTATAGGATTTGTTACCTTATTTACGATGACAATAATTATGTATTTTGCCATACTATTTAAACCTGCACCGATTGATAATATGCACCCCCATATAAAAGCAATTTTTTCCTTCCTTCCGAGAATAGCATTTGCATCTTTAATTGCTTATTTAGCTAGTCAGCTTCATGATGTATGGGGTTTTCATTTTTTAAAGGAGAAAACTAAAGGTAAACATCTCTGGTTGAGAAATAATGTATCTACCATATTTTCTCAGGGTATAGATTCTGTAGTATTTACCCTTATTGCTTTTTATGGGGTAGTACCTATTGAAGAATTTTTGCAAATATTAATTACTACCTATGTATTTAAATTAATAGTTGCAGTTTTTGATACTCCCTTTATTTATATTGGTAGAAGTATAGCTGTAAAAATGGGCGAGTATTTTGATAGAGAAATTTAGAATGGAGGTTTGTTTTTATGTACAAGTGTAAAAATTGCGGATATATACACTGGTTAGAAGAACTACCGGAAAGATGTCCAAAATGTATGAAAAAAACGGAAAATTTTGAAGAAATAGATGATAAAGCTGAGAATAAGATCGAAGAATCTCTATATACCAATGAACTTCTTGTGGAATTAATGGATAATTTAAATCAGGTACTTGATATATCAGCCGAGGGAATGAATGAAAGACTTGATGATGATTGCTATCAGTTATTTACAAGGATTTATAAAAATAGTATAGAGATGATTCAGGCTGTAAAAGCTGAAGTGGCTAATCATGTAGAAGATGACAAATGGGGATGATATGTTTATAAAACAACTTGAACTTGTTGGATTTAAATCATTTGCTGAAAAAACTACAGTTAAATTTTCTGATGGAATGACCTGTATTGTTGGTCCGAATGGTTGTGGTAAAAGTAATATAGGAGAAGCAATTAGATGGGTTTTTGGTGAACAAAGCGCCAAAAAATTAAGAGGAAGCAGCATGGATGATTTTATATTTAATGGGACCAATCAGCGAAAACCACTCAATAGAGCAGAAGTTACAATTACATTGAATAACGAGAATAATATATTACCTTCAGAGTATAATGATGTTACAGTAAAAAGAAGAGTATTTTCTGATGGGCAATCAGAATATTTTATAAATAATCAAAAATGTAGATTGAAAGATGTCAGAAATTTAATTACTGATACAGGTATTGGTGTCAGTGCTTATTCTTTTATAGAACAGGGAATGATATCAGAAATTCTTTCTTCCGATCCTACAGAAAGAAGAAGAATCTTTGAAGAAGCAGCCGGTGTTATGAAGTATCGTGTAAGAAAAAAAGAGACAATGAAAAAATTAAATGATACCGAAGAAAATGTAGATAGATTAAAAGATATTATTCATGAAGTTGAAAGGCAGAGACAAGCTTTAGAAAAACAGGTAGAGAAGGCAAAA
>CAZMFS010000092.1:0-7174 GCA_964565585.1 uncultured bacterium | reverse complement strand
TATGGATGTTTGGGTTATTATGATTGTAAAAATTCATGTCCTTTTGATGCAATTTATATTAGCGAAAATGGGATTCCAAGAATTGATGAAGAAAAATGTACAGCATGTGGAGTTTGTATAGAAAAATGTCCAAAAAATTTAATTGATTATAAACCTTATGATATGGAAGTTGATGTTTTGTGCAAATCAAAGGAGAAAGGAGCTTCTGCAAAGAAGATTTGTCAGACAGCCTGTATAGCATGTGGATTATGTGAAAAGAACTGCCCGGTTGATGCAATACATGTTGAAGATAATCTTGCAGTTATCGATTATGATAAATGCATATCATGTGGCAAATGTGCTGAAGTATGTCCAACTGATGCTATCGAAGATAAGTTATTAAAAGATACTGAATATGAAAAAAGAGAAACTCCAAATATTATTGAAGACGAGTGTGTTGGCTGTACCGTTTGTGCTAAAAACTGTCCGGTAGAAGCAATTGAAGGAGAAGTAAAGAAGGTTCATAAGATTGATAAATCTATTTGTGTTGCCTGTGGCATTTGTGTAGATAAATGTCCAAAAGATGCCATTGAATGGGAACATGTATCTAAGAAGGAGTGATAATTGAATGGAAAACTTTAAAGAGTTAAAAAAATTTGCAAATGAAAATAATATTCAATTTTTAGATTTTAAATATACTGATTTGCTGGGTAAAATGAGACATTTGACATTACCAGTTGAAAGATTATCAAAAAAATTGTTAGAGGAAGGAGAAGCTTTTGATGCCTCCTCTACTTCGGGAATGAAATCAGTTGCCTCCGGTGACATGGTTATAATACCGGATATTAAAACTGCTCAAATCGATCCTTTCTGGGAAAGTCCAACACTTAGTTTCTACTGCAGAATAGCTGATGCTGAAACAAAAGAGGATTTTCACTTAGATCCAAGAGGTGTTGCACTAAGGGCCTATAAATATTTAAAAGATTTAGATATTGCTGATCAATCTCTTTTTGCTCCGGAATACGAATTCTATTTATTTAACAGTCTAAAATATAATAATTCTGATAACAGTTCTTTTTATTTTCTTGATACTGAGGAAATAAACTGGAGCGGGTTTGAGAGTTTTGAAGATTTAGGTAAAAAAGATGGTTTGAAAATATTTGAAGATGATGGTTATCATTCTAATCCACCTCTGGATAGATATTATGAGGCAAGAAACCAGATGGTAAAACTTATTGAGCGATTCGGATATCATGTTAGATATCATCATCATGAAGTTGCCGGGGCATCACAGCATGAAATCGAGGTTATTCCACGTAACATTGATGTTGTAGGAGATATGACTCAATCTATAAAGTATATAATCAAAATGGTAGCAAAAAAATTCGATCTATATGCTACATTCATGCCCAAACCGTTATACAACCGTCCCGGAAACGGAATGCATTTTCATCAATTATTGAAACAAGATGGCAAAAATCTGTTTTATGAAAAAGGAGAATATGCTGATTTAAGTGAGACGGCACTATATTACATTGGAGGAATATTAAAACATGGTAAGGCATTAACTGCATTTTTAAATCCTTCCACAAATTCATATAAAAGATTAATACCCGGATTTGAAGCACCAACTGCAATGGTTTATTCTAAGGGTAATAGGAGTGCAGCTGTAAGAATACCTAAAAATTTCACTTCTGAAGAAACTAAAAGATTAGAATACAGAGCAGGTGACCCTACATGTAATATATATTTAGCAGTTTCTGCTTTATTAATGGCAGGTATTGACGGTATAAAAAACCGTATTGATCCACGGGCAAACGAGATGGGGCCAATGGATAAGAACATCGAAAAATTACCAAAGGAAGAATTTGAAAAGATAAAACATGCTCCAGGAGATTTAAAGAGTGCTTTAAATGAGTTAAAAAATGATTATGAATTTTTATTAAAGGATAATGTTTTTTCAGAAGAGTTGATATTTAATTATATTAACAAGAAAGAAGAGGAGCTTTCTAAAATTAATAACCGACCACATCCATACGAAATAGAGCTTTACTTTAATTGTTAAGTATTTGACTAATAATATATTTATGCAATAATAGATTGAATAAATTAAAAGGAGGTTTTTATGAGTGAGAAAAAAATGAAAGCAATTGATGGAAATACTGCTGCAACGCATGTAGCTTATTCACTTACAGATGTTGCAACTATATATCCAATTACACCTTCTTCACCGATGGGAGAAATGGCAGATTCCTGGTCAGCAAATGGAAGGAAAAATATTTTTGGAAATACGTTAGATGTTTCGGAACTACAATCTGAAAAAGGTGCAGCAGGTGCTGTACATGGTTCATTAAGTGCAGGGGCACTTACAACCACATTTACTGCATCTCAGGGTTTATTATTAATGGTTCCTAATATTTATAAAATGGCGGGAGAACAGCTGCCAGGTGTATTTCATGTGGCAGCCAGAAGTGTAGCTACACATGCATTATCAATATTTGGAGATCATTCAGATGTAATGGCAGTAAGGCAAACAGGTGCAGGAATGATATCATCAAATTCTGTACAGGAAGCAATGGATCTTGGTTTAGTTACGCATCTAGCAGCTATAGAAACAAGTTTGCCTTTTGTACACTTTTTTGATGGATTTAGGACTTCACATGAAATTTCAAAAGTTGAAATGATTGATTATGAAGATATTAAAAAAATTGTTAATTACGATGCAATTAAAAAATTCAAAAAAAGAGCAATGAGACCCGAAGATCCTACATGGAAGGGTACTGCACAGAATCCTGATATCTTTTTCCAGGCTAGAGAAGCATCCAATGTATTTTATACTGATGCTCCTGAAAAAGTTCAGGAAGCTATGGATAAAGTATATGAAATTACAGGCAGAAGGTATAATTTATTTGATTATGTAGGTGCTGAAGATGCTAAAAGAGTAATTATTGCAATGGGCTCTGGATGTGAAGCTGCTCATGAAACTGTTGATTATTTAACCGATAAAGGTGAAAAAGTTGGTCTTATTAAAGTAAGATTATATAGACCTTTCTCTAAAAAACATTTAATTGAGGCTTTACCGGAAACCGTTAAGGCTATTTCGGTTCTTGATAGAACTAAAGAGCCTGGTTCAGATGGCGAACCTTTATTTAAAGATGTTTCTACTGCTATGTATGAAGTAGATGAAGATATAACTGTTGTAGGTGGAAGATACGGATTAAGTTCTAAAGAATTTACTCCAAGCATGATAAAAGCTGTATTTGATAATCTTAAAAAAGATAATCCAAAAAATCATTTTACCATTGGAATTAAGGATGATGTAACAAATACTTCATTAGAAGTAAAGGATGTGATAGATACAACACCTGAAGGAACTGTACAGTGCAAATTTTGGGGATTTGGTTCTGATGGTACTGTAGGTGCAAATAAAAATGCAATTAAAATTATTGGTAATAATACTGATATGTATGCTCAGGGATATTTTTCATATAGTTCTAAAAAATCAGGTGGAATAACACTTTCAAATTTAAGATTCGGGAAAAAACCGATTAAATCTACATATTTGATAAATAAAGCAGATTATGTTGCATGTCATAAACCAGAATACATTTATAAATATGACCTTGTTGATGATTTAAAAGATGGTGGTACTTTTGTTCTTAATACAACCTGGTCAAAAGAAAAAGTACTTAAAGATTTACCTGATAATTTAAAAAAAGAGATAGCAGAAAGAGACGCTAAATTTTACATTATCAATGCTATTGATATAGCTGATGAAGTTGGACTTGGTCAAAGAATAAATATGGTTATGCAGACTGTATTTTTTAAACTCTCAGGAGTTCTTGATTTTGATAAAGCAATTGATTTATTAAAAGATGCAATTAGAAAAACATATGGACACAAAGGTGAGAAAATTGTAAAAATGAATCATGAAGCTGTTGATATGGCACAAGATGCTTTAGTTGAAATTGATTATCCTGATAGCTGGAAAAATGCAGATCAGAAAACAGAAGAACTAAAAACAGTTAAAGAACCATATTATGATGAAAAACAAAAAGAATTTGTTGAAGATACCATGTCAACAATTTTAAGACAAAAAGGTGATGAGCTTCCTGTAAGTAAATTTAATGCTGATGGCTCATTTCCGGTTGGAACTTCAAGATTTGAAAAACGCGGTGTTGCTATTAAAATGCCTAAATGGATATCAGATAAATGTGTTCAGTGTAATGCTTGTTCATTTGTTTGTCCACATGCTGCAATTAGACCGTATCTATTGACTGATGAGGAAGCGGAAAATGCACCTGATTCGTTTGAAACAGTTACCCCAAATAATAAACAAATTGCTGATTATAATTATAGAATGCAGCTGTATCCGATGGATTGTGTTGGCTGCGGTAACTGTGCTGATATCTGTCCTACAAATGCGCTTGAAATGGTATTTTCAGAAGAGATTCAGGAAGAAGAAATTGACAATAATCAATATGCAATTGACAATGTACCTGTAAGAGATGATGTAATGCCAAAAGATAATGTTATTGGAAGTCAATTTTCAAAGCCTTTGTTTGAATTTTCAGGGGCATGTGCAGGCTGTGGAGAAACTCCTTATTACAAGCTTGCAACACAATTATTTGGCGATAGAATGATTATAGCGAATGCTACTGGATGTTCCTCAATTTATGGTGGTTCTGCACCTGTTTGTCCATTCCCTAGAAACAAAGAGGGAGAAGGACCTACATGGGCTAACTCATTATTTGAAGACAATGCAGAATACGGTTATGGAATGGCTCTTGCAGTTAAAAACAAAAGAAACAGAATTAAGCAATTATTTGAAGAATTAATGGAAGCAAATGAAATAAGCAGTAAAACAGCAGATCTCATGAAAGAATGGATTAAAAATATGAAAGATGCTGAGAAAACAAAAGAACTGGCTAAAAAATTAGAATCTGCATTTGAAAACGAAGATAAGGATAATCCAAAAATTGAAGAATTGATAGAATTGAAAGATTATCTTGTTAAAAAATCCGTATGGATCATGGGTGGAGACGGCTGGGCTTATGATATTGGCTACGGCGGTCTGGATCATGTACTTGCTTCAAAAGAAGATGTTAATGTTATGGTTCTTGATACTGAAGTATATTCTAACACTGGTGGACAGGCATCTAAGGCAAGTCAGCTTGGACAGGTTGCAAAGTTTGCAGCAAGCGGTAAAAAAGTAAAGAAAAAAGACCTTGGATTAATGGCTATGACATATGGTTATGTTTATGTTGCATCTGTTTCAATGGGAGCAAATAGAAATCAATTATTAAAAGCTATGATTGAAGCTGAACAGTATGATGGACCATCAATTATTATAGCTTATTCACCATGTATTAACCACGGATTGGATATGAGTCATGCTCAGAAGGAAGAAAAACTAGCAGTAGAAACAGGATTCTGGCCATTATATAGATATAATCCAGAACTTAAGGAAAAAGGAGAAAATCCATTTAAACTTGAATATAAAGGACCGCAGAAAGACATTAAAGAACTAATTAATAACGAAGTTAGATTTAAAACCCTTGAAAAATCATTTCCTGGGGAAGCTGAAAAGCTTCAGAAACTTCTTAAAGAAGATATCAAGGAAAGATACGAAAAATATAAAAACATCGCTGAAAATGGATTTTAATTTTTGATAATAAATATAAAAAATCAGAAGGGAAGGCCTAAACGGCTTTCCCTTTTTTTTTGTATCAACAATCAATTGAATTTATCAAATTTAATAATTATATTACTAATATCATAATAATACTTGAATTTTTTAAAAATATATTTTATCATAATTATTGGATATATTAATGAGGAGTAAATATGCTATCAATTTCTCAAATTAGAAAATATGCGTTTATAGTTTTTTCAGTAGTATTATTTTTATTAATTTTTGGATATACTTTTTCTAAAAGTAGAAAAAGCAAAAGTATTATTGAGAATAGTTCTAATCACGGTATTAAATATAGTATTATTGATAAAAATCATATTCTAAACCAAAAAAATGCTCTTGAATACCATATATTAACTAATACTCCTGAAAAAAACCTAACTAAATCTAAAATTATAAAATTTATTAATTATATGGAAAATAAAAATCAATCAACTCAATTAATGATTATTTATGGATATTTATCAAGAATTGCATATGAAGAAAGCATAAAATATCAACATTCTAAATCATACAAACATAATTTTATATTTATGTATGTTAAATCCAGTATAAACAATCAGAAAGGGACTATTTACTGGTTGCAATTAAAAGGAAAATTATCCCATCTGTATGGTGAAAAAACACTGTTAAATATCAAGTAATTAGTTGATAATCTTTTTAATTATTAAATATAATTATCTTTTATAGTTAAATCTAAAAAGATTACTCTAAATATCAAAATAACAACTACATAACCTTGAAATATATCATAGTTATTACAATAATATAAATATAAATGTAAATTTAATATTAAAAAATAAGGAGGATGTTTATGGAAGGAAAATCTTCAACAGGAATGAAGGAAAATTTGGCCGGACTTTTTTGTTATGTTTTGGGTTGGATTACAGGACTTGTGTTTTTTTTAATTGAGAAGGAGAGCAAATTTGTTAAGTTCCATGCTTTACAATCCTTGCTTTTTTTCGGGGGTATTTTTGTAGCAAGTTTAATTCTTGGTATGGTACCTATTCTGGGATGGTTAATCAGTTTTGTGCTTTTCATATTGGCTATCGTTTTTTGGATAATTGGAATGATCAAAGCATACAACAGAGAACAGTATAAATTCCCTATCGTGGGGGATATTGCTGAAAAACAGATATTTGAATAGAGTTAAAACTCACAACATAATCGGAGCAATTTTTAAAGATATGATTTTGTTGTGAGTTTATTCCCTTATAATTTTCTTAAATAATATATTTAAAATAATTTAGTTTATTACTTTATTCTTAAAATAACTAAAAATAGTTGTAAAGTAATCATAATTGATGTATAATCAATAAACTAGATAATTTATTTAAAATGGAGTATTTATGAAGGTAAAAAGGAAATATTTTTTAAAAGTGTTAAAGAAAGTGTAGAAATGTTGTTGAATCATCTAGAGATCAATTTAGAATTAGTTAGTTTAGGTGATCAAGATGTTTAATTTGTTTATGATACTTTTAGTATTGATCCTTCTGTTTT
>CAZMFS010000091.1:0-7247 GCA_964565585.1 uncultured bacterium | reverse complement strand
TAAATTAAAAAATTATCCCTGGTAGTTAGAATAGTATTGCAATTTTCACATTTTATTTTTACATCTTCCTCATAAATATCAAGTTTTGCATCTTCACATATGGTTTCAGGGAATATACAGTCATCTAGGGTTTTAACCATCATCTTTTTATTTACCCCGGAAGCTTTTCCTATCACTAATTTTACATACTTAATTTCTGATATATTATTTCTTTCAGCCTTTTCTTTAATCATTTTATAAATATCTCTGGCAATCTCAAGTGCTTCCATTTATCCCCCTTAAAATTTATTTTTTAACTTTTTTATTAGATTATTTATCCCTTTATCTACTTCAGAGTTTATTTGTTCATTAATCTTACAGCTTTTTGGTTGAAATCCCAGCAAATAGATTTTCATTTTACTTGTAGAGGACTCTAAATAATCTATTGCTAATTTTAAGGAAGAATTATGTGTAGAGATTGAAGAATTTTCAATCTCTTCTTTTGAAAATATTTTATAATCACCGGGTTCAGAACAAAAGTCAACTGCATCCACAAAAATCAATGTATCAGGCTTTTTTCTTAGAATTTTTCCAAAATAATTTTCCGGTGTTTCTTGAGCATTTAAAAATAAACAATTTTTTAGCTTGTTTTCTCCCTTTTTTACAAATCTGGGGCCAGCAGAATCATCACCCCGCATTTCATTACCAATTCCCACAAAAAGTACTCTTCCCTTAAGTACTTTTATTATTCTCGTCATTCTCATTACCACCGATATTTATCATAATTTCACTTCTGCATTTAGGGCATAATACATTAAACATATCTGTTCTTCTTTTTTCTTTCGAAACTGTAGTGGGAAGGTCTTCTTCAACAATTTTTAATTCCTTTTGAGCTGTCATTATTAGAGGAAAGTTCCCGTAAGCCAAGGGACCTAATTTTTTTGCAAGGTAGATTAAATGATCCTTTGCTCCAATAATTTCTCCGCAATCTTCACAAACTATTAATTCCTTATCGATTGATGTCAAAGCTTCGTCTCTATTTAATATTGATAAATCATATTCATCCTTTAACATTATTCCTTTTTCGGTAATGCAATTAGCTTCACAGTGACCGCAAAATATACACAAATCATGATGATGAATTATTTTTCTCTGAGGAGACTCCAATTCTGTATCATCCTTAGCTTCAAGAGCATCGGTAGGACAAACTTCAACACAGGCTTTACAACCCACACATTCTTTTTCATCGAGTTCAGGTTTTCCTCTAAATTTTTTGGTAGGAATATGCTCAACATCAGGATATTCTGATGTATAGCGTTTTGAAAATATTGATTTGATCGCTTCTTTTAAAACCCTAAATTGAAAAAGACTGGGAAGTTTCATTAATATCCTTTCTTTAACTATTATATATTATATCTTATCTTATTCATTTTCATCTTCATTTAATTTATCACAAACACTTTTATCCCATAGCTTGATATTTGCTTTATGCGCACTTCTTGCAAGAACATGGGCTGATACAGGAGCGGTTAAAACAATAAAAACAATCGTGAATAATGCTTTTATACCGGCTGCAGTAAAACCAACAATTAAAAACGTACCAAATAATATACTTCCCGTACCAAAGGTAACACACTTTGTTGAAGCCTGTAATCTATTATATAGATCGGGAAATCTTATTAATCCCAGACATCCAAAAAGATCAAAAAATATTCCAATTCCAATTAAAACAATTCCAATAGTATCAATCATCGAAATCACGCCCTTCCATATACTTTGAAAGCGCAATTGTTCCAATAAAACTCTGTAAACCCCATGCTATACCGATATCAATATACCAGCTTCTTCCTGTAGAAATTGTTAAAACAGAACACAGGCCAATTATTAGTATTCCCAGAATATCTATAGCAACAATTCTATCCAGTGCAGTTGGTCCTTTAAATATTCTATATAAACAAAAAGCAGCACTTAATAAAAGAATAAATATAATCCTTCTCAGAACAGGAATAAATGGTAGATCCTCATATATTAAAATCTGGAATGGATAAAATAAAATTGAATATAAAATTATTATTAAAACAACAGCACCTAAAATCCAGCGTAAGCTTTTCATTATTCAAAAATCCTTTCTAATATATATTCAAACCTTCTTACAATATTTTTAGTTGCTCCCTCAATATCTTTTTTATAGACATGTATCCAGTGAATATATAAATATCCATTCTGCTGATCAACATCTACTGTTAAAGTACCAGGTGTTAGAGTAATCGAATTTGCCAGAAATGTTATCCCGGTATCTGATTTTAATTTTGTTTTGACCTTAACAATTCCCGGATCAATAGGAACTTCAGGATGTATAACCCTATAAACCACATCAAGATTAGCTTTAAAACATTCCCATATAAATACCGGTATATAAATCATTAACCATAAATACCTTGTAGGGTGAATTAAGTGATGAGGCCTGGTTACAAACATATCTCCAGTCATATATGCTATAAAAACAGCTATAGGTATTCCTAGAGCTATATGCGACCAATCAGGAGGCCAAATAAAACCTACCCAAACAATTAATGCAACTACAAATAATACTATTCTGCTTTTCATTAAACACTCCCCAGTACTAGATTAATATATTCTTTACCAGCCATAACCGCATTTAATGCTTCCTTTAAAATAATATCGGATAATTCAGGTAGCAACAAAACTCCTCCAAATACACAAATTAAAGCCAAACAAATCATAGATAGTTTCATACCAAACG
This sequence comes from uncultured bacterium, assembly GCA_964565585.1. Lineage (GTDB taxonomy): Bacteria > Macinerneyibacteriota > Macinerneyibacteria > Macinerneyibacteriales > Macinerneyibacteriaceae > Macinerneyibacterium. The sequence goes on along the minus strand of CAZMFS010000091.1, from coordinate 4,504 downwards.
GTACTTCAGCAACAGATTTCCATTTTTCTTTTAATTTTCCTAAAAAAGCATATTTCTGTACTTTCATAAAGGAAGCCATAGTTAAAACACTACCTATAACGGCAAAAAATCCATAAATATATTCACCTGCTTCTACACAAGCAATGATTATTATTAATTTACTCCAGAACCCATTAAATGGGGGAATACCTGCAATTGACATTGAAGCTATCATAGAAGTATTGCCTGTAACTGACATTTTTTTATTTAACCCTCCCATTTCTTTCAAATCTCTGGTTCCAGTTGCATATTCTACGGCTCCCGAGTTTAAAAAAAGTAATGATTTAAAAATTGAGTGATTAAAGAGATGAAACAGTCCCCCCAGTATTCCCAAAGGTGTCGCCAGTCCAATTCCAAGTATTACATAGCCTATTTGACTTATCGAATGATACGCAAGTAACCTTTTAAAGTCATATTGTCCAATAGCAAAAATAACGCCAACTATCATAGATAGCGTTCCAAGAACCATTAATAACTGAGAAATATACGCACTTGTTCCAATAACATTATAAAATATTCTCACTATACCGTAAACTCCCAGAGCTTTAATCAGGACCCCTGAAAGCATAGCTGAAATTGGAGCAGGTGCAGATGGATGAGCATCAGGTAACCACCAGTGAAATGGTACCAGTGCAGCTTTCAATCCGAATCCTACAATGAATAAAACTGAGACAAAAACTACAACCGAGGAATCTCCCGTTTTTTCAATAACTTTACCAATATCTGCCATATTTAAGGTTGAAGTGTAACTGTACATCAATGCTATAGATAACAGAATAAAACCGGATGCAAGAGTTCCCATTACCATATATTTGAAAGAAGCTTCCAGCTCCTGTTTTCCTGTACCAAAAGCAACCAGTGCATAACTGGAAACTGCAGCAATCTCTAGGTATACAAACAAATTAAATAAATCTCCAGTTATTATAACCCCGTTCATTCCGGCAAGCATAAGAAAAAGCAGTCCGTAATATTTATAAGTATCGGTATATTTTTCGACATAATTTAAAGAATATATCATAATAAAAAATGCTACTAAATTAACTGTTAAAAGCATAAAGGAGGTTAATCCATCAAGAACCATACAAATACCAATTGGAGGTATCCAACCACCAATTTTATAGACAACTAAACCATTCTGATTAACAATATAAACAGAAATAAGAGATAGAATCACCAGTATTGATGAAGAAATAATTGGGAATACACCTGTAAAAAACTTAAATTTAATCCCCAAAAGAGATATTATAAAAGCTGATGCCAAACATATTACTACGAATAGAGGTATAATATGTTCCATTTTCATCCTTTCAATTCTTTAATTTCATTAATATCAAAAGTTCCATATTTTTCATATATTCTAATGGCAATTGCTACCAACAATGCTGTAACTGCCAATCCTATAACTATGGATGTTAAAACAACAGCCTGTGGTAAAGGATCAACAATTCTTTTAATCTTTTCTCCTTCTTTTAATATCGGTGCCCGTCCATCTATTCTATAAGCAACCAAAATGAAAAATAAATTTATTGAATAATCAACTATTGCTATACCAATAATTATTTTAATTAAATTCTTTTTGGTTAATATGCTATATAATCCTATACTGAATAACACAAAACAAAGAAAATAAATCAATTTTTACCTCCACTTTTAAAAAAGACAAGTGCTATAAACAGTAGAAATAATCCTGCACCTACCTTTAAAAATATCGCTATATTTGATAATAGAATTGTACCGGCACTGAAAAGTTCAAAAGGTTCTCCTTTATCTAAAAGGTTATTAAAAAAGATTCCTCCCAAAAATCCGGATACAGCTATTGTAATAAACATTAATGCTCCGGTACTTTCAATGATCTTGCTCCATTTTTTATTTAATTTTTTTAAAGCAACATCGCTGCCAAAAGCCAACATTATATGTATAAATGATAGAGCTATAATAACTCCTCCTGCAAATCCGCCACCTGGAGTTATATGACCATGCAGTAAAATATATATTCCATACAGTAGAATTAATCCAATTGTTAATCTGGTAATAGTTTTTACAATTACTGTCATTCCCTTTGAATCATTTCTATTCATCTCTTTTAACTCCTTCATACTTTTTTGATATCTCCCTTTTTAATCCTTTTTTTCTTAAAACCGCCAAAGCTCCTAAAATTGCAGTAAATAGTACAGTAGCCTCTCCGAGTGTATCATAAGCTCTAAAATCAAGAATAACGGAAGTAACAAGATTTGTTGCTCCTGTTTTTTCAAGCCCGTTTTTGATATAATAATCTGCAACTTTTAGTATAGGATCTCCAAACTCAGGTAAATGTTTTAGTACATTAAAGGAAAAGAACAAAAATATAATAATTAAAATTATTGATAATAATTTTATTCCTAGGTTTTGGTTTTCTTTTGTATATCTAACATCTCTACCTAATGTTGCCCTAATTAGTATTATTAATGTTAGTATCTCAACCACAAGCTGCACTATTGCCAGATCAGGTGCTTTCAGTATTATAAAAGCAATAGTAAGTCCAAGACCTACTTTACCTAAAGCAACAATTGAAGATAAAATATCTTTGGTTTCAACAGCAATGATAGCTCCTATTATCATTAATATTAGAACAATATACAATTCAAGCATATTAACCCCTAAAGTCAGTTAATTAATATAAATAAAACAGTCATAGCAAAAAATATCCATATTATATAAGCAACCAGTTTCCCAGAATGGACTAATCTGATTTTTTTTGTAACTGCAAAGGTAGCTTTTTTAAGCATTTCATATAAATCAAAGTATTTTTTTTCTGCCATTATATATATCTTATCAATAATTGAAATATCTCTTATACTATTGTAAAATTCAGTTCCTGTAACTCTTTTATCTGATTGAATTTCCTCTCCTCCTATAAAAATATCGCTTTCCCGTGAATTATTTATATTTCCTATTAGATAAATAATAAATCCAATTGCAATTCCTATTAAAATAAGTATAGTTGCAAGTTGAGCATTCCATAATCCGGATAATCCTATATCACCAAGAGCAGGAATAATAAACAATTTTAAAGGTATAGAAAATGCAAAAATTCCAAATCCAATGCATAATATAGATAAAATTAAAATAGGAAGAAGCATTGTCCAATTTATGCCTTTAAAATTCCATTCTTTTTCTGCTTTACCCAAAAATACTGAATAAATAACCTTCATAAAGCTTGCAAGGGTTAATGCCGAACCAAACATTGCAGCAACCAACCATATAATCCACATTTTGCTTCCATTATTACCCATATCGATTAATCCCTGATATACCATCCATTTAGATACAAAACCATTGAATGGAGGTACTCCTGAGATTGATAAAGAAGCTATTACTGCTCCTATAAAGGTTATAGGCATATATTTAGCTAATCCCCCAAGTTTATCCATATTCATGGTATTTGTTTTATATTTAACGGATCCGCTGACCAAAAATAAATTACTTTTATAAATTGAATGGTTTAACATGTGAAATAATCCACCTGCAATACCCACGGGGTTTCCGGTACCAATACCTAATACCATATACCCCACCTGGCTTATTGCGTGATAGGAGAGTAATTTCCTTAAATCATGCTGGATTAAAGCCATAAATACAGCTGCTACAATTGTAATGGAACCAAACAATAATAATATGAAAGTCATTGAAGAATTTAATTCAAAAACACTTGTACAGATTCTTGCCAGTAAATATATTCCCAGTAATTTATCCAGTGAGGCAGGAAGAAAAGCTGTTACAGAAATCGGAGCTTTTTCTGACATGTCAGGTATCCATGTATGAAAAGGCATAGCTCCAGCTTTTGCAAATGCAGCTGCCACAAAAGTCAAAAATGCTATAGTTGGAAGTAAAATATTTCCAGTTTTTAAACTAATACTAATACTGCTTAAATTAATAGAATTAGAAATATAATATATTATCCCGATACCCAGTATCATTAAGGAATCGGTTGCTCCAATAATTATAAATGCTTTGCTTGATTCTGTCCCTGCATTATCTTTTATATTTATTAACATATAGAGACTAAATCCTAAAAATCCCCAAAATACAGAGAGAAGAATTAAGTTATTCGAAAGTGCAGCTCCATATGATGCACTAACAGTAACCAATATATAAGAAAAATACGTACTGGTTTTATCAGAAATTTTATTTATATATTTCAATGAATAAATTATAACCATAATTGCGAAAAAACCTATAAAAAGAGCGATAAATTTGGAAAGATTATCAAATAAAAAGTATTCATTTACAATTTTATCATGAGATATAAACATTATTAAACTTAAGACAAAAGATATAATTACTGAAATTAAGGAGAAAAACTTAATTATTTTATCCAGCTTATCCGGAAAAACAAAAATTAATATTCCTGTTACAGCAGGTATAAAAATTGTTAATAAAAGCAAATTCATTTACTCTCCTTTTTTGGATTTTCTCATTCTTTCTG
>CAZMFS010000090.1:0-7301 GCA_964565585.1 uncultured bacterium | reverse complement strand
ATAGAGAATGTCTGCTTTTCTTCATCAACTTTTATATCAATTCTCAATTCAGAAAACTTCTCTCTTATTTATAAGGATTTAACTGACAAAAAACTTATATATGATTATCAGGAAACACCAAACGGATTTAAATTATCCTATGATGATGGGAAATATTATGTAGAAAAAGTTTTTAAATTTTCCCAAAAAGATCCTCATTTAATGGATATTGATATAAATTCTAATATTCCATTTGAACAGGTTGTTTTATCAAAAAAATCCTTGGAAAAAAGAACCCAGCAGGGCTATGATACCTTTTTTTATTATGACATAGAGGATGAATTCGAAGATGATAAAGTAGATGAAGATGAAAAGAAACAGGTTACAAGCAGAAGATTTATAGGTTTTGATTCTAAATACTTTGTAGCTTCATTTCTATCAAAAGGACATGAATTAAAGGCAACAGTTGTTCCCAACCAGCACAAGGAAATTAAAATTTTGCTGGATTTAAATAAAATGCCTCTATCTTTTTTCTATGGCCCAAAAAGTCTCGACCTTCTTGATAAAATAGATCCTGCCCTAGAAGAAACTATACATTTTAGAGGATTTCTATCACCAATATCAAAATTTTTATTGAGTGTATTAGAAATTATTTACTCTGTAATTCATAATTACGGATTAGCAATCATTATATTAACTGTAGCTATCAAACTACTTTTATATCCATTAACTCATAAAAGTCTAACTTCAATGGCTAAAATGAGAAAAATTCAGCCACAAATCCAGAAAATAAGAAAAAAATACAAGGACGAACCAAAGAAAATGAACCAAAAGATGATGGATCTGTACTCCGAACATAACGTCAATCCCGCCGGGGGTTGTCTACCAATGCTTCTACAGTTTCCAATTTTGATAGCCCTATTTAGTGTTTTTAGTAATGCAATTGAGCTAAAAGGTGAACCTTTCATTTTATGGATAAACGATCTATCTTCACCTGATACTTTATTCCACCTGCCTTTTGATATCCCTATATTAGGCAATGAATTCAACTTGTTACCTATACTGATGGTTGTTTCCATGATTTATCAGCAAAGAATGAATACTGCCGGGGCCTCATCTAAAGGTGGAGGGCAGGTATTTATGAAACTATTTCTACCAGCCTTCATGTTCTTTATTTTTTATAATTTTCCATCCGGTCTTGTATTATACTTTTTAACAAATACAGTAATAACACTTTTACAGCAGAAATTCATTTTTAGCCATCTAAATAACGAGGAGGAATCAGAGTGAAATTTTTAAAAAAAATATTCAAATTAGATGAAGATTCAAAAATAAAAAAAATACTAAAGGAAGTATTTGATGTTATAGATTACGATGTAGAATATTCCGGCTTCGATCGGTATAACGGCAATAAGCGAATGAATTTAAAATATGATGACGATGATGTAAATGTGCTTGTTGGAAAAAATGGAAAAAACATCATGGCACTTGAGCTTTTAGTAAACATTATTATAAAAAAACGTCTCGATACAGACACAAAAATAATGCTTGATGTTAATGATTACAGAAAGAAAAAAGATATGTTTCTAAAAGATATTGCAATTAAAGCCGGAGAAGAAGTTTTAAAAACGAAGAAAAAAGTTTATTTAAAACCTATGAACTCATATGAAAGAAAAGTTGTTCATAAAACTTTACAAAATGTAAAACATGTTAATACTAAGAGTATAGGAAAAGGAAAATTAAAAAAGATTGTAGTCTTTTATAGCCATGAAAGCTAATAATTTTGATACCATATGTGCCCCTGCAACTGTCAGGGGCGAATCTGCTATTGCTGTGATAAGAATTTCAGGACCAGAAGCTTTTAAAATCTGCTCAAAAATTTTAAAAAATCAACAAATACCAGATAAGTTTGAACATAGAAAGGCAACTCTTGCTTACATAACAAAAAACAGTTATGAAATTATTGACAAGGTAGTTATTACTCCCTATAAAGCACCAAACTCTTTTACAGGGGAAGATCTGGTAGAAATATCTACACATGGAAGTCCTATTATTATTGATAAAACAATTGAGCTCTTGATTGAAAACGGAGCCAGATATGCAAAAGAGGGTGAGTTTACCAAAAGAGCATTTATTCATGGAAAGATGAATTTAATAGAGGCTGAATCTATAATCGATGTTATAGAATCAAAAACTGATAAGATTTTATCCTATGCTACTAAAAATTTAATGGGAAATTTAAATGAAAAACTCCAAAACTATAACAGCTTTTTATTAAATATATACTCTCAGCTAAATTTAGCTATAGATTTTGATGAAGAACACATCGATGATACAAAATGGAACGAAATAAATGAAAATTTAAAAGAGATAATTAACAAGATACAAAAAGATATTAGAAAATCAAAGAAAATGATGAAAGAAAAAAGAGGAGTAGTGGTGCTACTTCTTGGTCCTACAAATGTTGGAAAATCAACATTAATGAATACAATCCTCGATGAAAAGAGAGCCATCGTTTCCGAAATTGCAGGGACAACAAGGGACTATATAAAAGAAGAACTTGTTATTCAAGGACACCATGTACGGTTATATGATACTGCAGGACTCAGAAAAAATGCTGAAGAACTCGAGAAGCTGGGAATAAAAAAAACAAAAGAACTTATTGATATGGCCGACATTGCAATATACTTAAAAGAAATAACTCAAACAGTGGAAAACAAAAAGATATATAATCATTTAAAAGATAATAAATCAATAGAGTTTATTGAGGTTGTAAACAAAATAGATCTTTCCGATAAAGATACTTTTATAGATAAAAAGGATAAAATCTTCATATCAGCAAAGGATAAAATTAATATTGATAAGTTAATGAAAGTTCTGGTTAAAAAGATAGAAAATCTTACAGCTATGAAGAAAGCCGATGCAATAGTATTAAATCAAAGACAGCTAGATTATTTAATAAGATTAAAATCCAAAATACAGGAAGCCATATCTACAATTCAAAAGACACCTTATGAGGAAATTGTTTCGGAACAAATTAGAGAAGCAATAGAGATATTAGAAATTATTAGAGGAAAAAAAGTAACTGAAGAAATGCTAAACAATATTTTCAATAGATTCTGTATAGGTAAGTAGGCGGATAAAATTATGGAAAAATATGATGTAATAGTAGTAGGTGGGGGACACGCAGGAATAGAAGCAGCTTTAGCAGCCCACAGACTGGATAGGAAAGTTCTTCTTTTAACAATGAATCCCGATAAAATTGGTGAAATGTCCTGTAACCCATCCATTGGAGGATTAGCTAAAGGTCAAATAGTTAGAGAGATCGATGCCTTAGGTGGCGAAATGGCTAAAAATATAGACAAAACAGGTATTCAATTTAGATTGCTAAACACCAGAAAAGGACCTGCCGTACAATCTCCACGGGCACAGGCTGATAAAAAAGCCTATTCCCAAAGAATGAGAGATATTCTTGAAAATAAACAAAATATTGAAATAACAATGGAGCTTGTTACCGAACTTATAATAAAGAAAGACAAAGTTAAGGGCGTAAAAGGATTATATAACGGAAATTACTATTCAAAAACAGTCGTTCTAACACCAGGAACATTTTTAAAGGGCAGGCTTCATATTGGAGAAAAAGTTTTTAGTGGGGGAAGATTAAGCGAACAGTCAGCAGATTCTTTGGGAGATTATTTAAAATCAATTGGCTTTCCTGTTAAACGGCTAAAAACCGGAACTCCTGCAAGAATAGACGGAAATACAATCGATTTTTCAAAGCTAAAAAAACAGGACGGAGACAAAAATCCCACCCCATTTTCATTTGAAACAGATCCCAAAGATCTACAAAAAATTGATCAAAAACCTTGTTTTAAAACTTATACAAATGAAAAAACACACAGTATAATAGATAAAAACATAGACCTTTCAGCAATACATGCGGGAAATATAGTGGGAACAGGCCCACGATATTGTCCCTCAATCGAAGACAAAGTTGAAAAATTTCCCGACAAAAATAAACATCAGATATTTATAGAGCCTGAAGGCTTATATACAAATGAATATTACCTAAACGGGATTTCAACGAGTCTTCCTGTTGAGATACAGCAAAAATTCTTACATACAATAAAAGGTTTGGAAAATGCAAAAATTGTTAGATATGCATATGCTGTCGAGTACGATTATGTAGAACCTTATGTGTTAAAAGAAACTCTCGAAACAAAAGAAATAAAAAATCTTTTTCACGCAGGACAGATAAACGGGACCAGTGGATACGAAGAAGCCGCAGGGCAGGGGCTTATTGCTGGGGCAAATGCTGCTTTAAAAACCAAAGGAGAAACACAAATATCACTAGGTAGAGATGAAGCATATATAGGTGTACTAATAGATGATTTAATAACCAAAGGAACAAAAGAACCTTATAGAATGTTTACCTCAAGAGCTGAATACCGTTTACTTTTAAGAGCAGACAATGCCGATGAACGTTTGTATAAAAAGGCACAGAAAGCAGGCTTGATAAAAAAGAAGTACTTTAATAAAGTTAAAAACAAATATAACAAAATCAAAAAAGAAATTTCCAGATATAAAGAAAAACAATTTTATACTAACAGCAGTAAATATAAAAGATTCAATGGTAAAACTATTTATGAAATGCTTAAAATGCCTGAAATGGATATAGTTAAAATAAAAAAATTGAGCAATTCTTTTAAACCAAAGATAAAAATAAATCTTTATAGAAATATTGAAATTAAAGCTAAATATGCAGGCTATATAAAAAAAGAGCTTCAAAAAATAAAGAAATTCAGAAAAATGGAAAATAAAAAGCTTCCCCTTGATTTTAACTATAACAAGATAAAAGGACTAACCAACGAGGCCGTTGAAAAGCTTAATAAATATAAACCATCTTCAATTGGACAAGCTTCCAGAATTTCAGGAATAACCCCTGCAGATATTTCTGTATTAATTTTTTATTTCGAAAACAATGAATAAAAAGAAAATAGAAAAATACATATCTTTGCTATTAAAATATAAAACCAGCATAAACATAATTGGAACCCAAGATAAAAATGTATTAACTCACATTATACAGGATTCTATTATCGAGATAGAGAAAAATACTAATGTTTTGGATATAGGTTGTGGCGCTGGAATTCCAGGCGTTCCCATCAAAATATATAATCCCTCTATCAATATATATTTTATGGATAAATCACGAAAAAAAATTAATATACTAAAATATATATTATTAAATTTGGACATTGATTATAAAAAATGTTTAATTGGTCACTCCGATAGTTTTATTAATGATTATAAAAATTTTTTTGATACTATAATAAGCAGAGGAATGGGCAATATTAACTATACTTTAACCAAAATTATCCCTTTTATAAAAAGAAACAGGGGCTCTATCTATCTCTGGAAGCCTTCAAATTTTAAAATTTCTTCCATTAATAAAAAGAAATATAATATTAAAAATATATCTTCTATTAACAAACAAAACTGTAAAATAGTTCGTATATCTTTTTTTAGTTAATTTTTACTTTTTTTTATAATAATTTCATAATTTATTGACAAAGTCCTAATTAAGGAATAAAATATTCTTTGGCTTAAAATAAAGGAGTTTTTATGAAGAAAACTGTTATAATTATTGGAGCAGGTCCAGCTGGTATTTTTACTGCCCTCGAACTTTCAAATTCCAAAAAAGATTATAGAATTCTTCTTTTTGAAAAAGGTAAAAAAATTCAAAATCGGGAATGCCCCAAAAGGCATACCGGAACATGTGCAAACTGTGAACCGTGTAATATTACAACAGGTTTTAGCGGGGCAGGAGCCTATTCAGACGGAAAACTATCCCTCAGTCCTTTTGTGGGAGGCTTAGATGACTATGTGGATGAAAACAAGTTAAAATCATTAATCGATTATACATATGAAAAATATTATTCTCATTTTGGTGCCAAATCAAAAACATATGGAATTGAAAACGAAAATGAAATAAAAAAATTAAAAAAGAAAGCAATAAAAGCTAATTTAAAATTAATTGATTATCCTTTAAAGCATCTTGGTACAGATAAGGCAAAAAATGTTTATGAAAATATTCAAGATTATCTTTTAAAAAATAATGTAAAAATACATTTTAATACAAAAGTGCAAAATTTAATAATAGAAGACAACAAAATTAAGGGAGTTATAACAGAAAAGAATAAAAAATATGACTGTGACTCAGCTGTAATTACCGTTGGAAGAGAAGGGTCCGAATGGCTAAAAAAAATAAGCAAGGATAACGATATATCAACTGTGGTTAACCCGGTTGATATTGGCATAAGACTTGAAGTAAGGAACGAAGTTATGGAAAGAATAAACAAAATTCTATACGAAGGAAAACTAATATATTATACGGATACTTATGATGATAAGGTTAGAACATTCTGCCAGAACCCATCCGGATTTGTCTCTACAGAGTATTATGAAAATCGCCTTGCTACTGTAAATGGTCATTCTTATAAAGAAACCAAATCGAGCAATACAAACTTTGCTCTACTTGTTAGTCATAATTTTGACCATCCGTTTAATCAACCAATAGAGTATGGAAAAAAAGTGGCAGAAATGGGTAACATGCTTGCCAATGGAGAAATTCTTATTCAACGGTTTGGAGATTTTATAAGAGGAAGAAGAAGCACTCCTGAAAGAATTAAAAGAGGAAATATTTTTCCCACGCTTAAAGATGCTGAACCAGGAGATCTGGGACATGCCATACCCTATAGAACCATGCTTGATTTAAAGGAAACTATCATGGCTCTTGATAAACTTATTCCCGGAATAGCAGGAGATGAGACATTGTTATACGGTATAGAGGTTAAATTCTACAGTAACCGTATAAAAGTAAGCAGCAATTTTCAAACCAATATAAAAAACCTTTATGCAGGTGGAGACGGTGCTGGAATCACCAGAGGGTTAATGCATGCAAGCGTTAATGGAGTATTAATAGCAAACTCTATAATGAAGAATTTAAACTAAGGGTTCATTTATGTCCAAATTTTCGGGATTCATTAATAAATCAACATACTGAGCTCTTTTATATGTATATCTATCATCTACATTTTTTTCACTGAGTTTCCCCCTAAACTCCTCGATACTTTTATAGTTCTTTTCCTCCATCCAACTTTTAATATCAGCTATTATTTCATCCAGATATTTAATCCTTTTTTTGTATAAAGCACTTACTGTTTGAGCACAATTTGCTCCTGCAAGCAATAATTTGATAACATCATATCCTTCAAAAACTCCTCTACTCGCACAGATATCCGCATTGATTTTATCATAGA
>CAZMFS010000089.1:0-7339 GCA_964565585.1 uncultured bacterium | reverse complement strand
ACAATAGTATTTCCGGAAAGTTCTTTGAAAAAATACCGGTATCAGAGAATCTTGTGTATATAGATATAAATAATAATAGTTTCGATGAAGATACAGGCATTATCACAAATTATTCCGGTATAAAATATCTAAATATTTCAGGGAATAATTATAGCGGCAGCCTGAATAATTTTATAGGTAAGCTGACCAATATAGAAAAACTAATAATTAATGATAATAATATAACCGGCAATATTCCGGAAAATACCGCTGAACTGGGTAATTTAAGAGTATTTAACGCAAATTCAAATAGATTAAGCGGTGAAATAGATGATGATATTTTTAGGGGCAGTTTGAATAAATTTTATGTATCCAATAATAAATTAAGCGGTCGAATCCCAGATACAATTACAGAGGTAGATGAAATAAACTTAAATCACAACAGGCTGCACTCCGATAATGAAACAGTAATCAATTATTTAAATCAGTTTGATGAGAACTGGGATAAGTATCAGGTACTGCCTCCAAAAAATATAGATTCAAAAATAATATCTGAAAATGAATTGAAAGTAAGCTGGAATAAAAACGACAATCTCTATCAGGACGGAAAATATATCTTGAAATACGGTATTGATGAAAATAATCTATCAAATACGATAGAAATTAATGGGTTGGATAAGGAGGAATATCTATTAAGCGATCTGGATAAAACAAAAACTTATTATGCAGAAATATATACCTCCGTACAACCGGGGCAGGGACTTGAAAATAAATTAGTGAGCCTTCCTTCTGAAAGCATAGACTTTTCAACTTCAAGTGATTATATAAGGGTTGTTAAGCCAGATGGAGGAGAAAATGATTTATTTTCTGAAAAATCATATTTAATTGAATGGGAAGATAATATAAAGGAAAATGTTAAAATAGATTTATTTTATGGAAGGACCTATATAAAAACGATAACGGATTCAACTCCATCAGACGGTGAGTATACATGGGAGATTGATAAATATCTTGCAGATAGCATGTATAACGGGTTAATAAGTTATTATAAATTAAATGGAAATGCAAATGATAATACCGGGGATTATGATGGAGATGTATATCAGGCTGAAGTAACAGAAGGTGTTTCTAAAAAGGGTTATAAATTTGATGGAAAAAATGATGCGATAATGTTTGGGGATATATTGGATAGTGTATGGAAATCTGATAGTTATTCTATGAGTATATGGTTTAATCCTGAAGAATATAAAACCTATCGTGAAGATAGTTATCTTATAACTAAGGGAGATGCTTCAGGGCATACCTTCCATTTAACCTGTAATGGGAAGTTTATAACAGAATCTAAAACTACGGAATTTCCTAAACCAGATTTGAATAGATGGAATCATATAGTTGTATCAATGAATAACGGTAAGGTAAAAATTTATTTAAATGGGAAACTTGTAAAAAAGGATGAAAATCATAATTCGATTGCTTCAAATTCGCCTCTTACTTTGGGTGTTGTCACAGCTAATCATGATTACAATTTTAATAGATATAAAGGCGAAATTGATGAGGTTGCTTTCTGGGATAGACCTATAACCCACAAGGAAGTTTTATCTATATACTCACAGCACGCAAAAGATGATTCAGGTAATAAGATCAAAATAACAAGCACAGTTAACCCCGAAGTATCGGATAAATCCGATGAGCCATTTATAATAAATCAGAAACCAATTTCCGAAAGCGAAAGAGATGCTTTAATAGCCATTTACAATTCTACCGGAGGGGATTCATGGGATAATAATGATGGATGGAAAAACGGTAATGACGAATTTAGTGAACACGGTACGGAGAGTTCGTGGAGCGGAATCAGAATTGAAAACAGCCATGTTGTAGAAATTAATTTGAATGATAATAACTTAACCGGAAATATCCCTCCTGAAATTTCCAATTTAACCCATCTTGAGGTTTTAAATATAGAAAACAACAGCATCAGCGGCAGTATATTCACTAAATTGGGAAATTTGTTAAATTTAAAAACTGTAAATGTGGGAAGTAATCAGATAGAGGATAATATAAATAACCTATCGGCTAATTTAAGTCTGGAAAACCTAAACCTATCAAATAATAAAGAAATAAGGGGTAATTTAGCCAAGTTAGTTAAAGATTATGATTCAATTGAAGTACTGAGAGCTTCGAATAACTATCTTGAGGGAGATCTAAATCAGCTTCTTACTATATCGTCCCTTAAAACTCTTATAATTGACGGTAACAGGATTAGCGGGACAATCACCGACAGTGTAAAGTCCCTCGGCACAATTAAAATTGATAACAATAAGGTTAAAGGAAAAATTTCAGAAGCAATTACTGATGTTGTAGATATAAGTCTAAGCTATAATAAACTTTATTCCGATAATCAGAATGTAGTGGATCATTTAAATAAAAAAGATAGTGACTGGATTAATACACAAACTATTTCACCGGATATTACAGATATATCTGTGGAAAATAATAAATTTTTAAACTTAAAATGGAATAAAATAGACTATACCGGTGATGGTGGTTACTATAAAGTTCTATTTAGAAAAGAGGGTGAACAGTATGATGAGTCCCTAATTGAGATAAAAACAGAAGATAAAACCAAAAACAGCATAAACCTGGATATAAGCGAAAACTTTGAAAAAAATAAACGATATTATTTCAGTGTTATTGCCCATACAGACTCACACGAGAACCAGAAGAACAAGCTTACAAGTGAAATAAGAAATGAGAAAAATGCAGTAATAGGTATAGATGTATTGCAGCCGGAAAACAATGAGGTGCTTGATCAGGCATCTAATTGCCTTATAAAGTGGGAAGATACTTTAAGCTCAAATGTTAGAATAGATCTTTTAAAGGGAAATGAACAGTACCGGGTTATTGCAGAGGAAACCGAAAGCGATGGAGAATATGAATGGGAAATCCCGGTATCAGTTGATATTGGAGAAAATTATAAAGTACAGATTTCAAGTATTGATGATGAAGAGTATACCGATAAAGGCGATGATTCCTTTGGTATAGTAGAGGCAAAATATGTTCAGCTCAATTCTCCAAACGGGAATGAATCATGGAAAAGGGGAACCTCCCATTATATCATGTGGGATGATAATTTTGAGGATAAGGTTAATATTTATATAGTTGATAGTAATGGAAACACAACTACAATAGCAGAAAATATAGAAAGCAGCGGAAGTTACTTGTGGAGAATAGGGGACAAACTAGATTTAACCAAAAACTACAAAATAAAAATAGAAAATGCATCGAATGATTTATCCGATACAAGTAATGAGTATTTTACTGTTGAAGAAAATCCATTTCCCAAAAAAGAACACGAGGCTTTAGTGGAGTTTTATAAGTCTACAAACGGCGATAGCTGGAATGATAATTCAAACTGGAAGAACGAGGAAGGGCAGTTTAATAACAGGGGAACAGAAGGTTCCTGGGCAGGTGTGGTTGTAAAGAACAATCACGTAGTAAAAATTGAATTTCCCGGAAATAATAATATAACCGGTAATCTACCATCCGAAATTACGGATCTAACTCATCTAAAAGAGATTATAATAAGCAGCAACAATTTAGAAGGTACAATACCGTCCGGTATTACTGATCTGACTTCTCTGGAAAAGATCCATCTGCCGTATAATAAGCTTGAGGGGAACATACCTTCGGATATAGGTGATCTTTCCAATTTAAAAATTCTTAATTTAAATGAAAATAATATTTCGGGTACCATTCCCGATAGTATAGGAAATCTTACAAATCTTACCAAACTATTACTGGAATACAACAATCTTGAAGGCTCTTTACCTTCAAATATTACAAATCTAGAAAATTTAAAGATTTTAGATATAGCTAAAAATAATATTTCAGGTTCCATTCCCGAAACAATTGGTAATATTAGCAAGCTGGAAAAGTTTCTTGCATACAGCAACAGTATCGGTGGAAATATTCCGGAGGGAATAAAGGATTTAAACAACCTTAAAGAACTGGTATTGTATGAGAATAATCTTACTGGAGAAATTCCTGCAGTAATATCCGGACTCAGCAGCCTGAACTATCTTGATTTAAATAAAAACGAATTAAGCGGCAACCTACCGGATGAAATTTTTGATTTAAATAGTCTTGTTAAATTATACCTTTCAAATAACGATTTTACCGGGGAAATTCCTTCTGCTATATCAAATTTGGTAAATTTGGAAGAATTCAGAAGTGTGAATAATAAATTGAGCGGAACCCTAAAAAATGAAATATTTAATCTGGACAATTTAAGAGTTCTGGACCTATCAAGGAACAGTATTGACGGCAGTATTTCCCCACAGATAGGCTCAATGAATAATATTCAAAAGATTTATCTTGCAAATAATGATTTAACGGGAAAAATTCCGGCCGAAATTGGTAATTTAAATACTCTGAAAAAACTTGATTTAAGCAATAATAAGCTTGAAGGAGAAGTGCCAGAAAATATTACAGATCTTAACGGTTTATCGAATTATGAAAACTCCAAATTTGTATCGCTGGATTTATCCTACAATAAACTGAAAAGCAGCAATGGAGATGTTAACAGTTTTATAAAATCGAAAAACCCAAGCTGGAATAATTTCCAGACCGTTAAACCTGCAGATATAAAAACAGAATCTCTGACTACTAAACAGCTCAGATTAAGCTGGGAACCTATTCCCTATGATGGTGAAAATGGTTATTATAAAATTAATTACGGTACAAGTGAAGAGAGTATGGATAATACGGTAAAAACTGCTGATAGATCCATTAAGGAATATGAATTTGATGATCTAAAAATAAATACTTCTTATTACTTTCAGATAAGTTCAGTTAGCACAAAAAATGAAAATCAAATACATAAACTCGAATCATCGAAAACAAATATAGTATCATCCAGGACTAAAGAAAATAAATGTATAACTCTTGAAAATCCTGACGGTAAAGAGAGATATTTTGCCAATGAAACTGTTAACATTAACTGGGTTGATGATATTGATTCAAATGTAAGAATAGAACTCTATAAATACAATTATCAATATAAGGTACTGGAAGAAGCCACAGTTAGTGATGGTGAATATAAATGGACAATTCCGGAGGATTTTCCTACAGGTGATGGTTACAGAATAAGAATTATAAATATAGATTATGAGGAAATTTATGATATTAGCGTAGATTATTTTGATATTGAATCCAAAGATTTAATGGTTGTTAATCCTCAGTTAGAAACTACCTACAGAAGAGGTAGAACATATAAAATTTCCTGGACTCTATCCGATAATAATCAGGTCCCCGCAAGGCTAGAATTATACAAAAATAATAGTTTAAGTATGACCATAGCAGAAAATATAACAGGTGGAACTTACAGCTGGAGGGTGCCGGATGATATAGAAATTGGTTCTGATTACAGGATTAAAGTAATAAATGAAGATAACAGTAATCAGACCGTGTTTACGCCAAATATAGAGATTGTAAAAAATGAATTTCCTATTTCGGAACATAAGGCACTTGTTAATTTTTATAAAAATACTAATGGGGATAGCTGGCATTTCTCAGCTTCTTCTGATGATAATATTCTCAAATGGAAAAAATCAAACGGTGAATTTCAGGATAGGGGTACAGAATATAAATGGGAAGGAGTAACCGTAGAAAATAATCATGTGGTGAAACTTTATTTATCCTCCATGAATGTTAGCGGAAATACCGATGCTTTAAAATATTTAAAAGAGCTTCCGGAGTTAAGGGAAATATATGTTGCATACAATAATTTGACCGGGAAACTTCCCGAAGAAATATATAATATGACCAATCTTGAAGTTATAGATCTTGGCGCAAATAATATTAGAGGAAATATAAGTTCAGATATAACCAGGCTCTCCGCCCTTAGAAAGCTTGTTTTTTATAACAACAGTTTAAGTGGAGCAGTTCCTGACGAATTGCATCAGCTATCAAACCTGACTTATCTAGATCTTTCAAAAAATGATTTTACAGGAGAGATTCCCGAAAATATATATCAGATAAATAACATAAAGCATCTTAATTTAGGTAAAAATCATCTTGAGGGAAAGATAAAGGAAAGTATTAGCAATCTTTCAAATATTCAAACACTGAATCTGGAATGTAATCAGCTTAAAGGAAATATACCTGTTACATTGAGTGACCTCAAATCATTAAAGAAAGTTTATCTATCATATAATAGATTAACCGGGCAGATCCCTCCCGAAATTCAGGACATGGATAACTTAAAAGATTTTAGAATTTTTTATAACGGTCTTTTTGCAGGAAACGATGATTTAAAATCATTTATAACCGACAAAAGTAACGAAGAATGGTATAAAACCCAGACTGTTACCCCCGATATAAAAGGATTTGAACAGTTAAGTGATACTTCAATAAGAATTCTTATTGATACTATAGAATTTGATAAATACGGTTATTATAAAATTAAATACTGGAAATCCGGCAACAAAGATAATTATAAGATCATTTCAACTGATTCAAAGAAGGATAGAGATATAAATGTCGGAAATCTTGAAAGATATGGCAAATATTACTTTAAAATTATGAGCTATACCGGCGCACACAGCTCCGGTAAACAGGAAAATATAATTCAAAGCAGCTACAGTGCAGGTACAGAATACAGCGTTGGGGATAGCTGTATAACAGTATTTGATTTTGAAAACGATGTATTGAGAAAAAATAGAGAATACAACATCGAGTGGTATGATAATATTGACAGCAACGTTAAAATTCAGCTATATAAGGATGATACCGCTTTGAAAACTATTGCTGATAGTACATACAGCGATGGAAGTTACAGCTGGACCGTTGGAAAGGATTTAAATGATGGTAATTACAGGATAAAAATTACTTCGGTTGAAGATGAAAGTATAAGCGATTATATAAATAAAGAATTTTCAGTGACAGAAAGTTATATTGTTCTAAAAGATATAAATGAAAGTAATACTATTCAACGGGATAAAACATATAAAATTCTTTGGGATGATCTTCTAAATGAAAATGTCAAGATAGATTTATACAAAAAAGGTGAGTATTATAAAACTATAGATTCATCCACAAAAAGTGACGGCAGTTACAGCTGGGAAGTGTCTGAAGATATTGTGCTTTCAGACTATTATAAATTTAAAATCAGCAGTATTGAAGATAGCAGTATAAGTTCATATAGTAAAAATTATTTTGAAATACAAATGGCTAAGATACCTAAAGAGGAAAGAAAAGCCTTAATAGATTTTTATAATACAGCCAATGGAAACAGCTGGAATAATAATGATAACTGGAAAAACCCAAACGGTGAATTCAAGGAGTGGGGAACAGAGAGCAA
>CAZMFS010000088.1:0-7369 GCA_964565585.1 uncultured bacterium | reverse complement strand
CCGGTATTTCTAAACCTTATTACGATATCATTATCGGGTCGATTGCTCATACTGCCGCTTTTTATATTTTTAAGAGGTATCAAAGAAAGCAGAATAAATAAAAATATTATAATAGTTGTATAGATTCGATGATTCAAAACCCACTTCAATATATTTTTATAAAACCCTCTTATTATATAGGTAAAATCCTTTTTTTCTCCCACATCCTTCATAAAAACAAAACTGAATAGAGGAATGAGAAGTAGGGAAGATATTAATGACATGGAGAGAGCAATAATTATTGTAGCAGCAATATATTTGAGAAAATCCCCGAGACGTCCCGATGATAATAAAAGGGGTAAAAATACAATCATAGTTGTCATTGATGCCGTAAATACAGCAAGTCCTATTTCATTTGTACCTCTTATAATAGCCTTTACTAAACTTGTTCCTTCCTGCTTTAACTTATATATAGATTCTGTTACAACAACAGCATTATCTACAAGCATTCCTATGGCTATCATTAAACCCATCATTGAAATCATATTGAGATTTATGTTTAAAAAGTACATCACACCGAGGGTAAAAATAATTGATAATGGAATTTCAAACGCAATTATCAATGTTAGATTAAATTTTTTCAAAAAGAAATACAATACAACAATTGCAAGAATAGCACCCCAAATTCCGTTCTGTACCAAACTCATCAAGCTCTGTTTAATCTGCTTTCCCTGATTAAACAAAGGATAAACTTCAATATCATATTTCTTCTCAATTTTAGTTAGTGTATCTAATACCTCATCAGTTGTTCTAACAGTATTTGCCCCTGATTCCTTATTAACAGCAAATGTAAGGGATTTTCTTCCGTTTATCCTTCTAAAATCATCCTCTTCTTCCTTTTCTCTTACTACATTTGCTACATTCTTTAGGGATATATCATTTTTAATCGGTAGATTTCTTATTTCATTAAAAGATTTAAATTTGTTCAATGTCCGCACATAATATGTTGTTTCATCAGTTTCAATTTTCCCAAGAGAATAGTTAACATTATTATTTCTCAAAGTATCAATTAATTCATGCTGTGAAATCCTAAATTTACGCAGCTTATCTTCATCAACCTTAACAAGTACATCATTTGTAACCACGCCATCGATTTCAACCTGACTTACTCCCTTTATGGCCCTCAATTTTGTTTCAATTTCATCTTTTATCCTGACATCTGTATCAAGATCCCCTTTGATGTTATAACCCAGCCATAAAATAGGCATATCACCTGTATCGTGTTTCCAGATATAATATCGTTCAAAATCATCTGGAAAATCATCCTGCATCCTATCAAGTCTATCTCTAATTTCGGCCACCATCATGTTTATATCCACACCTTCTTCAAAATCAAGGGATATTCCGGCCGAATTAGCTGATGCTCTTGCCCACATATCATTTAACTTAGGCAACGTAGCTAAAGCATCTTCCGCAGGGATAAGAATTTTTTCTTCTACATCTTTCGGGGTAGATGCTCTATATGGAAATGAAACCCATACATGTTCCCCGGACATCTGGGGCAAAAAACTTAATGGAATTCTATTTATTGATACCAGCCCCAGTACAAATAAGCCTAAAAACACCATTAATACTGTAATAGGACGTTTTAAAGAAATTGAAGCAAACTTCATACTATTTTTCCTTTTCTAATAATGAATATATTACAGGAATAAATATAAGGGTCAAAACTGTAGAGCTTAGTAAACCACCAATTACGGTCCATGCAAGAGGACTTCTCAATTCGCTACCATTACCACCAAGAACTGCCATAGGTATTAGGCCCAAAACAGTTGTTAAAGTGGTCATCATAATCGGTCTAAGCCTAACATTACCACCCTTTATTATAGCTGGAATTACCTGCATATTTTCATCTCTAATGAGATGGTTAATATAATCAACAAGTACTATTCCATTATTTACGACTATACCTGCAAGCATAACCAAACCAATAAGAGAGATAATATTTATAGAATTTCCTGTTACAAAAAGTGCAATTATAACTCCAATTAAAGAAAATGGAATTGAAAATATTATAATAAATGGATGAACCAGCGATTCAAACTGACTTGCCATTACAATATAAACCAAAAATATAGCTAAAAATATTGCAAAAGTTAAGCTGCTTCCTGATTTTTTCATTTCTTCTGACTGTCCACCAAATTCTACTCTAAAATTCTGGGGAATATCCATTTCGTTTATTTGGCTTTTAATGTTTGTAACAATATTATCAAGTGATCCTTTTGAATAATTAGCTGTTATTAAGCTAACCCTTTCCTGACCTTTTCTTGTAATTGAGGATGGTCCCGTAATCAAATCTATATCGGCGACATTATCAAGTAACACTTTTCCATTTGAAGTATTCATTGAAAAATCTTTTAATCTTCTATATGTTTCTAAAGTTCTACCTCTACCGATAACATTAATATCAAGTTCCTCTCCCTTATAATCATATTTATTTGTTGTATCACCTTTAATCTCAAGCTCAAGCATGCGGCTTATTGTCCGTACATCAAGATTATATTTTGCAAGTTTTTCTCTATTAAATTTTATCGCTACTTCAGGTTTGCCATCTCTTAAAGTAACCTTTATATCTTTTAATTTATCATTATTTATAATTTTATTTTTAACATTTTCTGTTAATTTTTTCAATCTATTTAGATTATCTCCATAAAGTTCTATCTGAACCGGATTCATCTGTGTTTCAAATACTTTAGGAAATTCCAGTTTATATTCTATACCCGGCATGTTATCAAGAAGATTTCTAGTATAATTTATACCTCTATCAGGTTTAATTCCTTTGTCCAATCTGACATAAAGTTGTATAGTTCCATCGCTCTGTACTTCCACAGTTTCCTCTTCTTCTTCGCCGATTCTGGAATAAACAATATCCGATATGTTGTTCTCTTTCATCTGTAAAATAAAATCATCTATCATATCCTCAATCATATTTTTATTCATATTTTTTTCTTTAGTTACATACACCGTAAATTCATCTCTATTTACTTTTGGCATTAATTCAACATCAAGAAATTGAAACAAAAGAAAAGAAACCACCAGTAACGATCCCGCATATACTAAAACTTTTTTCCTATTGTTTAATGCTTTTTTCAAAATTTTATTATAATAATTTTCAAAATTGTTAAACCATTTTTCAAATCCGTTCAAGACCGGTTCAATAATACTTTTTTTTCCTTTCATGGAGGTAATCTTTTTAAAGGATTTTAATACTAATGACAAACTAAAATCATAAAATTTTTTTATATATGAAAGTATTTTTCTTATTATTTTTTCAGGTAGATATATTTTTGAATCATCTTCCCTATCTATTTCGGTCATCTCATCTCCAACTAATCGTTTTCTTCTAAAGCTTAAAGATGAAATCATAGGAATTACACTAATAGAAACAATTAAAGAAGCTATAAGAGCAAATGCCACAGTAAAAGCCTGATCGGCAAAAAGCTTTCCTGCTATACCTTCTACAAAAACTATGGGAAGAAAAACCGAAATAGTAGTTAATGTGGATGCTAAAATTGCTGTTCCAACAAGCTTTGTCCCGTATATTGAACTTTTTCTTAAATCATCATACTTCTCTTTTTTTACTCTATCTATACTCTCTAAAACAACTATAGAACTATCAACAAGCATTCCCACACCGAGTGCGAGACCACCTATTGACATAATATTTAAACTAATTCCTTTTAAATACATACCCATAAATACTGCTATAATTGAAATAGGGATGGCTCCTGCTATTATCATTGTTGGTTTTTTATCTCTTAAAAATAAATATAAAATAATTACAGCAAGTATACCACCATATATAGCTGAACTAAATACAGATTCTATTGAGGAGCTTATAAAAATTGATTTATCCTTAACTATACTGTAATTTAAATTATATTCAGTTTTAAAACTTTTTAGTCTATTTTTTATTTTTTCAGCTACATTAACCGTATTGGCACCTGATGTTTTATAGATTTCAGCAAAAACTGCACGGTTTCCATTCAGTTTTGTTATACTCTGTTCTTTTTCCTTTTCTATGTATATATCTGCTATTGATTTTAATCTTATCCTTTTTCCTTCTCGTGTTGTAACAATCAAATTTTTTATATCATTCAGATTTTCAAATTTATTTAATAATCTTATTAAATATTCTCCTTCTTCCTGTTCAATTTGACCGGCAGAAAAGCTTTCATTTTCCTGACTTAATTGTTGATAGATCTCGGAAACGGAGAGACCAAGTGCTGATAATTTCAGTGTATCAAGTTCTATAAAAAGATTTCTATCACTACCACCTTTAACATTCAAGGAAGCAACACCATTAAGGGTTAACAAATCATCTTTTAAATTCTCCTTGAGTAAGGTTCTCATCTCGGTTAAGCTATCCTCTTTTGAAAAAAAGCCAATCTGCATTATCGGCTCAAGATTTGGGTTATATCTTAATATCTGGGGATTTTCGGCATCTTCCGGAAAATCAATTCTGCTAATTATTTCTCTTAAATTTAGGACTGAATTATCTATGTCGGTATCCCAATCAAATTCAAGTGTGATAACAGACATACCTGGTTTTGAATAAGATATCATATTATTCAATCCATTCATAACTGCAACATTTTCTTCCATAGGTTTAGTTAGCTGTTCTTCAATCTCCTCAGGAGCTACTCCCTCCCAATCTGTTTTTAATGTAATTGTTGGATATGAGATATCGGGCATCAAATTTATCGGAAGCTTATCGAGACTAATTAGTCCAAATACAATTACAGCAAGAGTTAACATTGCTGTAGTTACCGGTCTTTTTACAGATAAATTTACAATTTTCATTTTTTATCCTTCGCTTTTATTTTTATTTATTTCTTTTTTTTCATTTTTGTCTGTATTTTTTTTATTCATAATTTTTACTTTTTGACCTTCTTTTAGCATATTTTGGCCGACAACTACTACTTTATGAGTTTTATCAAGACCATCGGTTATCTCTATATAATCTTCCTGCTCTATTCCGATTTTAACATTTCTAAATTTAGCTTTCTTATCATTTACAATGTATACTCCCCTTTTGTTATCCTTCTCAACAACTGCTTTTTTGGGTATCGAAAGAGCTTCTTCGTTTTCTCTTGTTATTATATCTAAATTAACAAACATTCCCGGAATAAAACCTTTCTCTCTTTTGACATTAACTTCTACTTTAAAAGTACCGGTTTCATCATCAATAATAGGACTTATTTCGTTTACATATCCTGTAATTGTTCCGCTATTACCTTTTTTTTGAATTTCAACTTTTGAGCCCATTTTTACAAAATCGTATTCTTCTTCTGGAAGATTTATATCAGCTTTTAGTATATTATCATCTACAATTCTAAATAGCTTTTGATCCATCTGAACACGTTCTTTTTCTTCAACAAATCTTCTACCTACAATACCATTTATCGGAGATCTAATAGTTAAATCATCTAATTCTTTTTTCTGGATCTCATAATCGGCTTTTGCACTTTCATATCTAGCCAAAATATTTTCATATTCCTGTTTTGATACAAGACCTTCTTCATAGAGCTTTTTATTTCTTTCATATTCATTCTTTATGCTTGTATAATTTGTTTTAACTTTATTGTATTTCAATTTTGCTTCCTCATCATCCATTTTGGCAATTATTTGACCTTCTCTTACTCTATCTCCTTCTTTTAAATTTATAGATAAAATTCTTTCACTTGCAGGAGCATATACATAAACATCCTTTTTTGCCTTTAGTGAAACACTATAGGATAAATAATTTTTCAAATGTCTTATTTGAGGATTGGCAACATACACTACAGATTCGTTTTCTCCTTTAGCTTTCCCCTTTTTTCTTGAATTTTCACCTTTTTTATTAGAACATGCAAATAATAAAAAAATTAATAACAAATAAACGGTAACCTTTTTCATTAAAATGCCCCCTTCTTGTGGTATATATTCATATATTTTTTAAATATTAATCTCTTTCCCAACAACTTTCAATAGATTATACCAGCTTATATAATAATTATACTTTGCGTTTATATAATCAATCTCAGCCTGTAAATATTTTTTTATTGCATCCACTCTTTCACTTGAATCAATCACTCCTAGTTCATATTCCTTAATTCTCTTTCTTCTTAATTCCTTCTTAGCTTTTAAATTCATCTCCTGCATTTCATAATAGGATTTTGCATCCACTAAATTATAATAAGCTGTTTTGATAAGCTTTTCTAGAGCTCTCTTTTCATTTTCAATTCTTTTCTTTGATCTTAAGTATGATATTTTTTCCTGTAAAACTGAGGAAGTAGTATAGTCACCATTCAATAAATTCATTGTCAGAGAATATACCTCATCCTTACTTGCTTCTGGAAGATTATTAATTGAATTGTCATATTCACTGTATGAATAATCTGCTTCAACTGAGGAATAAAGCCATCCGGATAAATCAACACTTATTCCGTAGGTTATGGCATCATTTTCATAGCTGTTGAACTCCTCATCAGTGTAGTTTTTCTCCAAAAAAACATTAACCTGAGGTAGTTTTTCTAATTTGTTGCTCCAGTAATTATATTTATTTGCTTTATAATTTAAAACTAAATTTTCATACTCATAACTGTTACTTTTTGCAAAATTCATATAATTTTTAAGGTTTTTAATTTCTAGTTCAGGAAATTCATATTTCTCAATTTTATCAATTTTTTTATCCAGATACTCTTCATACTCTATTTTTTTTAAATTATAATTGTTCTTTTCTACCTTCAGATTATGTTTTGCATACATGTAATAATTCTTGCTTTCTAACAGATCCAGCTTTGCAGTATTTCCATATTCATACATTTTTTCTGCTTTTTCATAATCCTTTTTAGCTTTTTGAACTTCTATTTTCCACAACTCAACTCTGTCCTGAGCTTTCAATAATTCAAGATATTTTTTTATAGAATCAATTATTACTTCATTCTTTTTGTTTCTTAAATAATTTTTTGCATATTCGTAATTATATTTAGAAGAAAGATATGAAAATATTTCCTGTCCTGAATAAAATAT
Organism: uncultured bacterium; assembly: GCA_964565585.1. GTDB lineage: Bacteria > Macinerneyibacteriota > Macinerneyibacteria > Macinerneyibacteriales > Macinerneyibacteriaceae > Macinerneyibacterium. Next base: position 316 of record CAZMFS010000088.1, on the reverse strand, counting down.
ATCCTGTGATAATCTAAAATTCTTTTTATAACTTTCATCAATAAAATCATAATTCACTGTTGCTGATAAATTAGGTACCATTCCAAAAAGAGAATTGTTTTTATTTATCCCTGAAATTTTCTTGTTAATTTTAGCTTCCTTATAATCAACATTTTCTTCTAGAGAAATTTTAACTGCTTCCTCTAAAGTAATTCCACTAATTTGAACTAAAAATATAGCTAAACTTAATATTATGAATATTTTTTTCAAAATACTCCTTTCTTTATCTTGAACATCTCAAAACATCCCTTTATTAATTAGATACGTTCAAAATCCC
>CAZMFS010000087.1:0-7466 GCA_964565585.1 uncultured bacterium | reverse complement strand
AAAATCCGAAAATATCCTTGATGAAATCAAGAAATCAAAAAAAGAGATTGTAAAAAAAGTAGAAAAAAAACTATAAGGCAAATGCTCCCCGCAGGGTCATAATTCTTGCGGGGAGAACATTATTCATTCAATACATTTAATTGAGGAGTCTATTATGAAATTAAGAGTGTTTACTGCAGTTTTTTTAATTATATTAATACCAGCAACTATTCATTCAGATAATTGCAACAATAAAATAAACAACAAGCTTAAAAAAACTGAACATCTTTATAATAAATACTATAAGGAGAATAAAGATTTAAAATTATTAAAAAAAGCTAACAGCATTTTTGATTCCTTAATTACTAAATATCCGAATAAAGAAAAAATCTATTGGAAGGCAGCTGAAAGCTGTTATAAACTGGCTGAAGAAATTGATAATAACAAATTAAAAATTTATAAAAAAGGAAAAAATTACGCTTCCAAAGCAATAGAAATAAATAGCAGGTGTGGAAAGGGTTACTTCTGGAAGGCTACATTAACTGCCAAAATTGCTCAAAATAAGGGGATTACTAAAAGTATTTCAATGATAAAACCGATGAGAGATATGGCAAAAAAATCAATTAAATTCAATCCTGAATTTGGTCCTGCATACCACCTATTAGCCAAAATATATACAAAAGCTCCTGGATGGCCCATAAGTATAGGCGATGATAAAAAAGCTCTACAATACAGAATTAAATCAACTAAATATTCTCCTGATAATATTTTATATAAATGGGAACTTTATAAAAATTTCAAAAAATTGAATAAAAATAAAAAAGCAAGGAAGACTTTAAAATCAATAGTTAGAAGTAATCCCAAAAACAAAAAAGATGTCACCCTAAGAAAAAAAGCGAAAAAAGAATTAGAAGAAACAAAAAAGTAAAATATCTAATCATTTAAAAGATCATTTTTTTTAAAATATTTTATTGTTGCAAAAAATTTTTCCTCAGAGTCAATTTCTAACAATAATTTTGGATTAATTTCCAACCTGTTTATATTACTGAAAACTTTTTTCCATTCAGTATTACCATCCCCTATTGCATTATGCTTGTCGGACTCTCCATAATTATCGTGAAGATGCATATGCACTATGTAATCTTTAAGTTCTTCAAACCATATATCAATATCCGATTTGCTGTATACATTTAAATGTCCGGTATCTAAACAGATTTTTAATCTTTCATGATCTACTTTTTTCATTAATAATTTCAAAAATACTGGGGTGAAATCCCACATGTTTTCCAGACATATTGTAATGCTTTCATATTTATTAACATAGTGGTCCCAAAATTCTGCCTGTTTGCTTAGAATAAATTCTTTCTCTCTCTTTGCTGATATAAGAGGATTCACTCCTGTATGGAAAATAACCCTTTTACAACCGATTCTTTCTGCAATAGATAGCGTACCGTCCACCCTTTTTTTTACTATCTTCATTATCTCGTTGTCTACAGTATGAGGTTTAATATCAAAAATCGGTCCATGAATCGAGTAAAAATTCGGAAATTGATCCAGCATTTTTTTATATTCTTTTATTTTACTTAACACTTTTTTCTTATTTGAGAAATCGTTTGGATCAACGAAAGCCTGTATTTCCAATCCAAAATTTTCATTTGTAGCATAATCAAGAACTTTTTTCTTAAATTCCCCCTCTTTGGGAAGAGGGACCATTAAATCGTATTTTGTTATCAAGTTTTCTCCTTAATTTTATCACAAAATTTCTCTACTTTTTGATGTATTGTTGTTAGTTTGGCATTTTTCATTTTTACTCCCAGCGTATCTAAAGGTTTGTCTGATAGAGATTCCATATTTTCAAATACTTTTCCCTGACCACCGCCGTGTGTGGCAAAAAAAGCAATTTTTTCAAAGCTGTTTTCAGATAAATACGTCCGTAATGCAGGTGTAATTCTTCCGGCCCACACCGGAGTTCCAACGACAACTAAATCATAAGAATCCGGATTTTTATCATAAGTAATATTCGTTTTCTTTTCAAAGAAAGCATCTTTACCTGCTTTTAACGCACCTATGAAACCGGATCTTTTTTTCTCATCAATAATTTCATCAATATCCGCCTCAAGAGCTTTAGCGATATTTTCAGCAAGATTTTTAGTTAATCCACTTCTTGAATAGTAAGCTACTAAAATGTTCACAATCTCTCCTTCTTTATTTAACACTTTTATATCCTACAATTATATAATAATATATTTATACAAATTTACAATATCTTATTACAGCTGATATAATGTTTCAGTCTAATATTATATAGAAATTTTCTGCTTTCAAATCCATTTATAATAGATATTTGTTTCACCTAACAAGGATAATTAATTGTTTCAATTTCAAATAAATTAATATTTCCTAAACAATTTCGCCTTACAAAATAACATAGTTATGCTATTATAATTATATGGAACACAATATTACCCCGAAAAATCTATTAAAAAGTTTTATTAGACTTTTTATAGGCTTTTTTATACTTGCTCTTGGTATTGTCATTATGTATAAAGCCGGAATAGGAATGACTCCCTGGGGAACATTTCATGTAGGATTAATGAAGGTTACAGGTTTAACACTTGGAAGAATAAGTCAGCTAGTCGGACTCATTGTCATTCTATTTTCAATGTTTTTAAAAATTTATCCCGGCCTGGCTACGCTGTTAAACATGTTTTTTATTGGATTTTTTATTGATCTAATAAATCCTCTTAATATTTACCCCCAGCCCAGCTCAAAGATACTGCAGTGTATAATGTGCTTAATAGGGTTATGGGTATTTTCCCTGGGAATTTATCTCTATATAAGCTGTGGACTGGGAGCAGGTCCCAGAGATGGATTAATGGTGGGACTAATAAAGATTACAGGATTAAGTGCTACCTATATTAAACCCGCTATTGAAATTACTGTTATAGTTACAGGTATTATTCTCGGAGGACCTTTCGGTATAGGAACATTTCTTATAGCATTTCTTGGAGGAAAATTTCTAGATATAATATTTAATATAGCAGATTATGACCCTGCTGAAACCAAACATATTTCGTTTTCAAACTTTTATAAATTAATTAAAAGCTATATATTTTAATACACTAAGACAATTTCCTGGCTATAACAAAAAAACGATGCTGCCGAAATTCTATATAACCATTTTCCTTAATTTCATTATCGATTACTTTAAGTCTTTCAAAATATTTATCTACCGAAAAGTTAGGCACCTGCCAGCTAATAGCACTTAAAAAAAATACAACTGCAGACACATCATAGAATCTAATTTTTGGGTATTCCTCATATTTTTCAACAATTCTAAAATCAAAATTTTTTAATTTATTTAACGTAATTTCTAAATCCCATCTGTTAACAATTTCTTCGTTTACCGGTGCCTTTAATTTTTCGTTCAAATCTATACAATTATTGCCGCCAACCTGCTGGGTTATAAAGTATCCTTTATTTTTCAGTATTCTAAATATTTCAAACGAAAAAAAAGATTCATGTCTATTTATAATTAAATCAAAAAATTTATTCTCAAAAGGAAGATTTTTATCATCTTGTAGAAAAACAACATCAACATTAGATTTTGATAGGTTTTTTTCTGCTATTTTTAAATTAGGTTTATACCCTTCTGTTGCATAGGTTTCTTCGGGTAATTCTTTTAAAAGATTTAGAAATTCCCCTCCTCCAGTACCCATATCAAGCAACCGTTCTGAATTTTCAATATATGAAAGAACCTTACTGCCGTAGCTGTAGCTTAAAGGTTCCTCCTGACATCTTCCGGTTTTACTTATATATCTAAAATCCCATCCTGAAAAATTTTTTTTCTCTTCTTGCTTTAAACGTTTATATAGTTTTATATCCTTTTTGATAAAATACCCCCCTTTGTTAATCAACAATTTTTGCTTTATACAAAACGTTTGTACCGGCTTTAGGTTTATTTTCCTTATTTTCTTTATAATAGCTGATAAAGTAAAAATAATCACCCTTTTTTTTCATCATATAATCATTATCCGTTTTTAAAAAATCCCCTTCAATCCTGTACTTGAAATCTCCAGTTGTTTTATCAAATACATCAACAAAACCATTTTCAAGGCCTTTAATTTCCTTATTTTCATAGGTTAATTTATTATCCTTAACAAGCCATTCCTTATATCCCCCAACACCTCTTAAATTATAAATATTACTATCGTCAACAATCAAACTACTTGAGGGAGGAGCACCGTTGGCTTCAAATCTATTTTTAAACTTCACTATTTTCAGAGACAGCTTCTTTACCATCCCATCATTGTATTCTCTCTTCCATACCCTTTTTAAATTCTTATCATATTTTTCTATTGTATAAATATCTTCACGGCCCTTTGCTATATAATATACAAATTCTTTATCACAATCAAAATGACCAATATTGTACATCCCCATTCTGGTCATTTCTTCTTCCTTACTTTTAACTTTGTTTTTTACTCCTGAGTCTTTTAAATCCAGTTTAATAATAACCGAAGGAAATGTTGGAGAGATATAGAGATAATTTCCAATTTTTTTCAAATCAGTCTGGCCTGAATACATACGGTAATTTCCTTTAATCTTTATAGTATCCAGATATTCAAATTCATCTGAAAATATTTCTACTGTATTCTTGCTGCCGTCACAGCAGTAAAGCTTCCCATCAAAATAAGAAATATTACACAGCCAGTTAAACTCTCCGGGACCTTTTCCCTTTCGGGACTCTCTTTTTTTAATTAGATTCAAATTTTCATCATATGTATATATATCGTTACCGCCGAAGGTTTGATATACCAATATACTATCTTCAGTACTTTCAAGCTTGTAATAGATCGAAATATTGTTTTCAAACTTTCTCTGTTTTATTACTTCAAAATGTTTTGTTTCCGGATTTTTCATAGAATTGCTTGAACAACCCAAAAAAATAATAATACTCAAAAAAAACAGGCTAACTTTTTTCATAACAGTTCCTTTCTTTTACTTAATAGACACATTCACTTTCCTTTTGTTTCATTTTATAACTAATTAATTGAAAAAATTGAAATAAATATCCGGAAAGCAGAATGCTTTCCGGACCGATTCAATAATCTTATTTTTCAAAAGTAGCTTTAATATACTGCTTTTGATTATACCCCCATGCAGGAGTTAAAAAACCTGAACTGTTTTTGGTTTTTTGAATTCTTCTAACATTCATATAAAAAGGACTATTCTTATTAATATTAACAGAAGATAGGGAAATTTTCATTTCAACGACCCATTTATCTTCCAGTTTTCTAACACCTTTTTCGAACTCACCGTTCCACTCCGTTTTTCTTTTCTGAGCTTTTAAATCAACCAAAGAATCCCAGATTACTGTATTAGAATTTATATAATACTGAAAAATTTTTTTAGGATTCTGTGATAACAGCATGCCGAAACAATCATCTGTATAAACTCTTTCATCCCTCTTTTTAGCATCAGCTTTTATTTTTGACATTTTCGGTTCACTTAAAATAGCAGCAATATACAAATTATTTTTATTATGTGCTATATAAACTTCTGTTTTATCAACATTACTTTTATCCCCGTTTAAATCACAGAACTGATTCAGTTTTGTCGATTTTTCATCCCATACTTTATCATCAAGTTTTCCATCTATAACAGGTGATCTATTTATTTTATTTATTCTTACAACAGGTTTTATGTTTAAACTCTTTTTATAATGAATTTTTTTGTTTCTTCCAAATGGATATACAAATTCAATCTTGGGAAGAGGATATATATCTCCATTTTTCTTAAACCTTAATTTTTTTGTGAATCTTTCACCGGGTTTTAAATTGATTTTATATTTATTTCTATCAATAATCCAGTTAGAATCTGTTTTTATAACCAGCTGCTTTTCAATTCTATTTTTTGTATCATTTCTTATACTTACTTCGCTTTTAATAACTGGATCATTATAGTTAAAAGAACCTTTTGATTTGATAAGTTCATTGGGAATTTTATAAGATAACTGTTCCTCCTGAATAGTAACCAGGTCATCTTTAAAAATATTTCCTGCTTTTACAATACTGACATGAAGTTTTTCACCTTTTACCCTGCACCATAAAAATTGATAGAATTTTCCAAGTTCCTCGTTTTCCTTTCCAAACCCTCCTCCAGAACTTCCGGCAAGGTAATAATCTATTCCATCATATTCATTATGAGCATACTGATGCCAGTGTCCTGTAAAAACTGCATCCACTCCATATTTTTTAAACAAACTATGCATTTTATCTTTTTTATTCTTAGCTATTCTGTTTGCCCAGAACGGTTTATGGATAAATACAAAAATATTCTCGAAATTTCTACTTTCAAAAAGATCCCTTTCTAGCCATTTCTTCTGTTTTTTACCCATTTCTGCATAACTTTCGACAGTAGAATTATCCAAAATAATAAAATGTGTATTTTGATAATCAAAAGAATAATAGGGTTTGTTTCCAGTATATCTGGTAAACATCTGTCTGGATTTTTCATCTACAATATCATTATTTCCGGGAGTAAAATATACAGGCATATCCAGAATATTTACTGTATCCATAGCCTGTTTGTAATGAGTTTCTAAAGCATTTGAAGATAAATCTCCTACGGTAACAACAAAATCCGGATGCAACTGTTGAATATCCTCCACAACCATATCAAAAGCCTTCTGATTTACTCCCCCGCTTCTATCGCTCAATACAGCAAAATGGAAATCATTTTGAGCAAATATCGGCGATAACATCAAAATTATCAATATTATAGTTAATAATTTTTTCATAAACACCTTCCTTTATTTTAAACAATACATAATACTAATAAGTAAAGTTATCCTATGTCAAGTTTAAAATCATATTTTTTTTAAATTTTTGAAAGATTATTTGCCAGTGAAAAAATTATTATGGCAGCTAATTTAGCTGTTCTATTATCACTATCAAATCTTGGAGAAACTTCGGATATATCAAAACTAATTGTTTTTTGTGATTTTAAAATATGTTTTATTATTGTTAAAACATTTTCTGGATCCATCCCAAATGGCTGTGGTGAACTTACTCCAGGGGCAAAAGCAGAGGAGAATACATCTGAGCAAATAGTTATATATATATAATCATTTTTTGATACAAAATCATCAACCTGTTCAAATACTCTAACTAGATTATAGCTTTTTATATCCTTGGCATAAATATAATCTACTCCAAGTCTATCAGCCTTTTAAAACAAACTTTTTGTATTCCCGGAAATCTGCACACCTATACACATGTAATTGAACCCCATGTTTTCTTTTTTCGATTCATCGGCAATCTGGGAAAACATAGTTCCGGAATTACCCCTTGTTTTATAGGGCCTTAAATCAAAATGAGCGTCAAAGTTAATTATCCCAAGATTTTTATTTAACATTTCTGAATTTTTGAGAAATTTTCTTATCCCCAGATAGTGACCAAAAGTAGTTTCATGACCTCCTCCTA
>CAZMFS010000086.1:2795-7472 GCA_964565585.1 uncultured bacterium | reverse complement strand
TGCTATTTCTACTGGATCCCTTAAAATAGATAAGGCTTTAGGAATAAGAGGTATACCTAGAGGCAGGGTTAGTGAAATATATGGACCTGAAGCCTCAGGAAAAACAACTTTAGCTCTTCATATTATTGCTGAAGCTCAAAAAGAAGGAGGAGTTGCAGCATTTATTGATGCAGAACATGCACTGGATCCTAAATATGCAAAAACAATAGGAGTAGATATTGATAACTTGCTTATCTCCCAGCCGGATAACGGAGAACAGGCTCTTGATATTGTTGAAACTTTAGTAAGAAGTGCTGCAATTGATATTATCGTTGTAGATTCTGTTGCTGCATTAACCCCTAGAGCTGAAATTGAAGGAGAAATGGGAGACTCACATGTAGGTCTTCAGGCAAGGCTTATGTCCCAGGCTTTAAGAAAACTTACAGGCATAATTAGCAAAACTAAAACTTCATTAATATTTTTAAATCAAATAAGAATGAAAATAGGGGTTATGTTCGGTAATCCTGAAACTACAACTGGTGGACATGCTTTAAAATTTTATACCTCATGTAGAATTGAAATAAGAAGATCAGGTTCTATTAAAAAAGGAAATGAAAAAATTGGAGCAGGTGCACGTATTAAGATTGTGAAAAACAAGCTTGCTCCACCTTTTAAAGTTACAAAAGTTGATATAATATATGGAAAAGGAATTTCTAAAATTAATGAAGTATTAGATATAGCAGTAGATAATGATATAATTGATAAAAGAGGATCCTGGTATTCATATGAGGATTTAAGATTGGGCCAGGGTAAGAAAAATGTTAGAGAATATTTAAGAGATAATCCTGAGCTTCTTAAAGAACTCGAAGATAGAGTAAAGGCACACTTGTTTGAAGATTATGAAAGTGATTACGAGGAAGAAGAGGACAATGAAGAGGAAAATAACGAAGATAACTCCTCAGAAGAAGAGGAAGAATAGATATAACCTATATATAAATGGAGAATTTTTTGAGGGGCTTGATCAAAACACCGTAGCGATTCATAAACTCTATGAGGGAAAAATCCTAACAGAGGAAGAGATTGAAAAAATAAGAGAAACAGAAGTTAGAGAGAAGTTACACGATAGGGTTATAAATTTAATTTCAAAATTTCCCAAAACTGAATTTGAATTAAAAAGATACATTAAAAGAAAAGGTTATTCGGATGAAATAGCGGAAAAAGAAATTCGTAGATTGAAAAAGTATGATTTAATTGATGATAAGAAATATGCTAAAAGGTATGTCGAATCAAATAGAAAATATAGCAAAAGAATGCTTAGAAAAAAGATGTTTAAAAAAGGTATAGATAGAAAGATTATTGATGATGTTTTAAACAGACCTGAAATTGATAAAAAGGAAGAAAAAATACTATTAAAAGTTGCTAAAAAAAAATTAAATAGACTGAAAAAAGATGAAGATAAAAAAAGAAAACTTTTTCAGTATCTTGCGAGAAAAGGTTTTGATTTTGAAGATATTTATGACATAGTCGATAAATTGTTAGAAAAAGAGGAGTAACAATGAAAATAAGTGAAATAAGAAGAAAATTTTTGGAATTTTTTGAAGATAAAGATCATAAAATTGTACAATCATCTTCTTTAATTCCTAAAAAAGATCCAACATTAATTTTTACAAGCGCCGGCATGGTACAGTTTAAAGATTATTATGCAGCGAAATCAACAAAAAACCTACCCTATACCAGAGCTGCTTCATCCCAGAAATGCCTGCGAGCTGGAGGAAAGGATAGTGACCTGGAGAATGTTGGTCGTACTCCAAGACACCATACTTTTTTTGAGATGCTTGGTAATTTTTCTTTTGGGGATTATTTTAAGAAAGAGGCCATTAAGTGGTCTTATGAATTTATTATAGATGAGCTTGGATTGGATGAATCCAAATTATGGGCATCTGTTTATAAAGATGATGATGAAGCTTATGATATATGGAAGAACTACCTGCCTGAGGAAAGAATTGTAAGGCTTGGTGAAAAGGATAATTACTGGGGACCTCCGGGAGATACTGGTCCCTGTGGTCCATGTTCGGAACTACATTATGATCTCGGGAAAGATCTTGGATGCGAAAAAGAGGATTGCAAACCGGGTTGTGATTGCGATAGGTTTCTGGAGATATGGAATCTGGTTTTTACCCAGTACCATCTGGATGAGGATGGTAATCTAAATCCGTTAAGCAAGAAAAATATTGATACTGGAATGGGGCTTGAAAGAATAGCATCCGTTCTTCAGGGTGTTACAAATAATTATTATATTGATATTTTTAAAAAGTTAATTAATAAAGCAGAAAAGCTGTTAAATGTGAAATATACAAAGAAAAATGAAGAACACTTTCATATAATAGCGGATCATATAAGAGCCATAACATTTGCACTTTCGGATGGAGTTGTACCTTCAAACGAAGGGCGCGGATATGTTATTAGAAGAATATTGCGTAGGGCGCTAAGACAGGCCAAAATATTAAATTATTCTAAACCATTTTTATATAAACTGTCTCAAACAGTTATTAAACAGTTTAAAGAATTTTATCCTGAATTGGAAGAAGCACAGCAGCATATTCAAAATTTAATTAAGATGGAGGAAGAAGGCTTTTTAAAAACTCTTCAAAAAGGGTTGGATATATTAGAGGATAAAATATCTGATTTAAAAAATAAAAACAGGAATGAGATTGATGGTAAAACAGCATTTAAATTATACGATACGTATGGATTTCCTCTTGAACTTACTATTGAAATTGCACAAGAAAGAGGGATTTCTGTAGATGAAGAGGGTTTCGAAGATCAGATGGAAAAACAGAGAAAAAGAGGTAAAAAATCATGGAAGGGAAATCAGGAAGATAAAAGATATAATTATTTATTTGAAGAAAAAATTCCAGGTACAGATTTTGTAGGTTATAACAACTATTCTATTAAAGCAGAGTTGTTGTATGTAAAAAAAAGAGCAAATTCCACCGAAATGATATTTAACAAATCCCCTTTTTATGGTGAATCAGGAGGTCAAATCGGAGATAAGGGTAAAATTACAGGGGACAATTTTCAGTTTAAAGTAAAAAATACCCAGGTAGTTAATAAAAGAATAATTCATATAGGAGAATTAAAAAAAGGTAGTTATAATATTGGAAAGAAGTATATACTAAGTGTAGATAAAAAAAGAAGAAAAGCTATTGCACGAAATCATACAGCCACCCATCTTCTTCATAAAACTTTAAAGGAAATATTAGGAGATCATGTAAATCAATCAGGTTCTCTTGTGGCTCCTAATAGATTAAGGTTTGATTTCACACATTTTGCAAAATTAAAAAAGCAGGAACTGCTTGATATTGAAAGAAGAATAAATGAGAAAATTATCCAAAATCTTAATGTTAAAACCGAAATAAAAACTCTCGAAGATGCTAAAGAAGAAGGTGCTACAGCTTTATTTGGAGAAAAATATGAAGAAGAGGTAAGAGTTGTTTCAACTGAAGACTTTTCGAAAGAGTTGTGTGGGGGGACTCATGTCAGTTATACTGGGGAAATTGGCTTGTTCAAAATTACAGATGAATCAAGTCTTGCAGCAGGTGTTAGAAGAATAGAAGCTGTTACAGGAATGAACTCTTTTGAAATAGTAAAAAAGCGTGATGATATTATTAAACAGTTAAACAGTTTGTTTAAAAGTGAAACTAAAAATCTTATCGAAAAAGCTGAAAAGATTATTAGAGAGAACAAAAATAAGGATAAAAAAATTGAGAAGCTAAAAATGAAAAAAGCAGCAAGCTCCGTTAGGGAACTGCTTGAAAATAAAATAAATATTGATGATGTAGATGTAGTCAGAAAGCATGTAAATTTAGAGGATGCCAATGTTATAAGAGAGTTAGCACAGAAAGTTAAGGATAAAGCTAAAAGTAATACCTTAATAGTTTTAATCGGAAATAATAATGAGAAAAGTTTTGGAATAGTAATGCTTACCGATGATTTAACAGAAAATCTCCATGCCGGCAAAATAGCTAATAGACTTGCCAATAAGTTAGATGGTGGTGGCGGAGGAAGAGCTGATATGGCCCAATTTGGAGGTAGTAGAACTGATAATATAAATGAAGTACTATCAAATATTGATAAATTTATAAATTAAGTATTGATATTTGTTATACATATTATTGTTATTTTTATTGATACTATAGGGTAATTATTTTGGTTTTTTCTATTGACTTGAATTAATAAAGTAACTATAATCATAAAAAAAGAATAGGGAGGTATTATTTATGAGAGAACTTTTCGCACGTGGTGGACCAGTAATGTGGTTAATACTTATAGTTGTTGTATTTGAATTAATAGTAATTATAGAAAGATTGTTTGTTTATATTAAAGCTTCACGTTCTGCTAAGAAATTTTTTGTAGAATTTAAATCTCATTTAGTTCAGGGAAATATGGATGAAGCTATAGAGATTTGTGAGGCGACACCAGGACCAGTTCCATCAATAATGAGGGCTGGATTAATGAAATACCAGCAAACAGATGGTGATATGGATGAAGTAGAAAAAGCTATTGAATCTACAAGTGAAACTGAACTTGCATTTTTGGATAGAGGATTAACATTCTTGCAAACAGGTTTCACAATTTCACCAATGATAGGTTTCTTGGGTACTGTTGTAGGAATGATCCATGCTTTTGATGCTATTG
>CAZMFS010000086.1:0-2695 GCA_964565585.1 uncultured bacterium | reverse complement strand
ATGATAGGTTTCTTGGGTACTGTTGTAGGAATGATCCATGCTTTTGATGCTATTGCTATGGCTGGTAGTGTTGAAGCTACAGTTGTTGCTTCAGGTATTTCAGAAGCATTGATTACAACTGCATCAGGTCTTGCAGTTGCTATACCTATGAGTTTGGCTTATAACTATTTCACATCAAAGGTAAATAGTATAATATTAAGTATCGAAGAAAGTACAAGAGAATTTATCGATATTTTAAAATCTCAATCATAAATATGTTTATGATTGTTGAAAAGGGGTGTTAATATGAAAAAGGCCCGTAAAGCTGAAGTAGAAATACCAGATTCATCTATGGCCGATATAGCTTTCTTACTTCTTATCTTTTTCATGGTAACTACCGGGTTCTTTAATGATAAAGGGCTTCCGATTATGTTACCTGAAGAATCTTCAGGAGCGAAGAAGCTGCCCAAAAAGAATCTATGTAAAGTATTTATTAATGGACGCGGTGAATACTATGTAGATGATCAAAGAAAAGAAAGCGTTTCTGACATAGCTGAATATGTTGAACAACGTATGAAAAACAACTCGAAATTAGTTGTTGTTATAAAAACAGACGTTAACGCCAAATATAAGTGGATGGTTAGCGTTTTTGACAGGATGCGAGAAATTGGAATGAAGAAGATATCATTCCAGGTAAATAAAAAAGAATGAAAGGGAGTTTATGGCTGTTATAAAGAGAGAAAAAAGAAAAGGAAAAGTAAATATACCAACAGCTTCAATGGCCGATATAGCATTTTTGCTATTAATATTTTTTATGGTTACAACTGTGTTTAAAGTAGATACAGGTATTAAGCTAACACTCCCTTCTGCTAATGAAGTACAAAAGGTTCAGAGAAAAGACCTAGCTATTGTTTGGATAAACGAGAGTGGAAAGATAGCTATAGAAGATAAATTTGTACCTATGGACTATGTAAATAGAATTATTAGAGAAAAAAATATTGAAACAAATGGACGATTAGTAGTTGAAATTAAAGCTGATAGAGATGCAAAATATGGATACATTAATCAGGTCTTTAATCAGCTCAAAAAAGCACAGGCAGTCCGTGTAGTTCTAGGTGCGAATGTCGAAGGCAGTAGGGGGTGATTGTGGATGGCTAAACAGCAAGTTACTCGCCTACAAGATTTAGATGCTTTATATTGGAGATTAGGAGCCATTATAGCTTCTGTTTTAATACTTGTAATATTTTGGTCAATACCAGAACCCAGACCTAGACCTTACGCACCTAAAAAGGTGGAAAGAGTTCAAATGGAAAAAGTTGAACAAACTCAAATGATTCAGGAACCTACACAACCACAAAAGGTGCAAAAACCTAAACAGGTAGTTGAAGCTGCCGAAGGAGAAATGGTAGAAGAAGACGAAACTATTGCTGATACCAGTTTGGATCTAGAAGAAGAAGCAGTTGATAGTGATATACCGGATCCTGATGAATTTATACCATATTCTAAATCTCCTAAGGTAGTTAGTAAACCTACACCTAAGTATCCTGAATTAGCAAGAAAGGCTGGTTTGGAAGGTAGAGTAGTACTTAAAGTATTTGTTGATAAACAGGGAAATGTTAAAGATGCGATACTACTTAAAGGTGTTTCCAAAGCTTTAAATGAAGCAGCAGAGAATGCAGCTTATAAAGCTAAGTTTAAACCAGCAGAAAATAATGGCCAACCTGTTGGCGTATGGATTGCATTTTATTACAATTTCACCCTACAAAATTAATATTTATAGTTTTTGTAGGTTATAAATAAATTATTTTTTTGAGCACAGGGGTTTCTCTGTGCTTTTTTTTTTGCATTTTTAGAAATTATAGGAGGAATATATGGGAATTAGTAAGAGAATGAGCGGTATCCCGGCTTCACCAATAAGAAAATTAACTCCTTTTGCAAACAAGGCGAAGGAAAGAGGTATAACAGTATATCATATAAATATTGGACAACCCGATATTAAAACACCTTCTAAAGCTTTAGATAAAGTAAAGGAATTTGATAAAAAAGTATTAAAATATTCTCAATCAGATGGGATATTTGATTTGAAAGAATCAATTACCAATTATTTTAACAGTTTAAATTATGATTTAAGCACTGAAAATATTATTGTTACCAATGGAGGAAGTGAAGCAATCTATTTTTCATTTATGGTAAGTATGGATAATGGTGAAGAGGTTTTAATACCTGAACCTTATTATGCTAACTACAACGGTTTTGCTAAAATGGCAGGTGTTAATGTTAAACCGATAAAAACTAATGTTGAAGATGGATTTATGCTTCCCTCAAAAGATAAAATAGAAAGTTTTATTACAGAAAAAACTAAAGCAATTTTAATGTGCTCACCTAATAATCCTACCGGTACCGTTCATGAGAAAGAAGATTATAAGAAAGTTACTTATCTAGCAAAAAAATATGATTTAACAGTTATCGGGGATGAAGTTTATAATGAGTTTGTTTATGATGATAAGAATCATTTTAGTGTGATGGAATTTGAGGAAATTAAAGATAGAACTATCCTAATTGATTCTGTATCCAAAAGATATTCTGCATGTGGTGCAAGAATAGGTGCCTTTATTACTAAGAATCAAAAATATATTGATGCTGTTATGTCTTTGGCACAGGCAAGATTATGTCCTCCCACTTTGGAGCAGGTTCTGGCGGCTGAATTATACAGGAC
>CAZMFS010000085.1:0-7474 GCA_964565585.1 uncultured bacterium | reverse complement strand
AAAGATAGATATTCATATACCATATATTATAAGAAACCCGATTTTAAAAAAATGGAAATGGGGGCAAAAATGTTTGAGGGGAAAAAAGATTTTAATGCCTACAGGAATGCACCATCAAAAAATCCAAACAAAAATACTATATGCCATATAAAAAAATGTAGATTAGAAAGGCATAAAAACGGAGCCACCCTGCATATAAAGGGAGATGGATTCCTATATAATATGATAAGAATTATTGCTGGAACGCTTCTATATGTTGGGTATAGTAAACTAACATTAAAAGATATCGAGAAATCTTTCAAATATAAAGATAGGAAATATACCGGAAAAACTCTTGAAGCTTCCGGGCTTATTCTAAAACATGTCTATGATAAGGAAAATGAAAATAGAGAATATTAATTTTGTATAGCTTACTTGTTTTTGTTTTCTTCTATCTCCTTCAAATAGTGTGAAATAAAAGAGAAATTTTCAGCAAGATTTTCATCCTGGATAAAAATATCTTCATCAATATCTAGAGTTGCTGGAGCAAAGTTCCAGATGGCTTTTATATCAGCATGTACCATTTTCTCAGCAATCTGCTGTGCGTATCCGGCAGGTGTTGTAATAATTCCAATTTTTATATTAAATTTATTTATTATATTTTCAAGGTTTGAAATATCCTCAACCTTTAAATTACCAATAATTTTACCTACAGTCTCGGGATTATTGTCGAATAAACCGACTATACTCAAACCATACTTTTCAAAACCCTTGTATTTGGCCAGCGCAGTACCGAGATTACCAACACCAACAAGTACCGCTTCATTGAGGTTAAAATATCCAAGATAGTTAGCTAGAACATCTTTCAATTCCTTTGCATTATAACCCACCCTTGGAATTCCTCCAATTTCAATATACATAAGATCTCTTCGTATCTGAGAGTCATCAATATTGAGACATTTAGATAAATAACTGGAGGAAATATATTCCTCATTTTTTCTTTCAAGATAAGACGTGACAACCTGATAATACTTAGGCAATCTAGCTAACGATGGTTTTGGTATTTTTTCCAACATAAAAACCCCTTTTTTGTGTTTAAATTCACAAATAATTATACTGCCAAAATAAATTTTTGTCAAATCATTTTTATTACATGCTAAATTATTAAAATACTGAAAAAATAATAGTTTTATTGCTGATCATCGTTATTTAGAATCTGAAAAATATTTTTTAATCCTTTTTGCAAGCTCGGGACCTACGCCAGGAACCTTCTTAATTTCTGATATTCCTGCTCTTTTTAAATTGTTCACTGTGCCAAAAAAATCCATCACTGTTGAAGCTTTTTTTTCTCCAACTCCATCAATTTCCCTAACGGGGTTTTTAAAACTTGTTTTATTCTTTTTCTTTCTGCTGTAATTTATTGCAAATCTGTGCACTTCATCTCTTGCTCGAATTAAAAGCAGCTTGGCCGGGTCGTTTTTTTGAATTTTAAGTTCATGAAAATTCTTTAAAATAATTCTTTCCTCTTTTTTTGCAAGACCCACTGCTGGAATATCCAGTTTTAGCTTATTTAAAGCTTTTTTTGCGAATTTTAACTGTACTTTTCCACCATCAATAAGGATTAGATCGGGATAATTATTGCTGCTTTTATACCGTCTTAAAACTATCTCTTTAATCATTCTAAAATCATCTCTATTTGAAGCATCTATGTTAAATCTTCTATACTGGTTTTTTTCAAATCCATTTTTCCCCAGTCTTATCGAAGCACCTACAAAGACTTCTTTACCAAAATTAGAAATATCAAAAGCATCGATAGTTTCAATATCCGTTCCCATAATTGAACTTAATCTTCTAAAATTTTCTTCTAAACTATTCATAAATTTTTTCTTCATAATCAATCTTGAATTATCAATTGCCCTTTTTAACAAGATTTTATCATTTTTATTCTCCGGCAAAGTTATTTTTATACTATGATCCACCTTATCCTCAAACTTCTCTTTTAAAAGCTCATATTCATCATTTTCTACATTAACTACAATCTTTGAAGGAATAAAGGGTAGATTATTATAATAATACTGAAGAAAAGCATACATCACGCTTTTTTTGTCTTCACTGCTCTGAAACACAAAATTTTCACTATCGCTTACTTTCCCATCTTTAACATTTAATATATAAATCACAAAGGTTTTATTATCCCTGGATAAAGCAAATATATCCTTATTATCTTTTGTATGCATTTCCATTTGAGAAAGCATTAGAATCTCCTTTAATCCCTTTAACTGATCCCTTATTTTTGCTGCTTTTTCGAACTTTTTCTTACCGGCAAGTTTTTTCATTTTTTTCTCAAGGTTCAAATATAGCTTTTTGCTTTTACCTCTTAATATTTTTTTTATTTTAGTGATTAATTTATAATATTCTTTTTTGCTAATTTTATCTTCACAGGGACCCGGACATCTATCTATATGATGTTGCAGACAAACTGAATCGGGCATATTTTTACAGTGTCTGTAAGGGAATATATCCCTAATACCCTGGAGAAATTTTCTTATCATCTTAACAGAAGTATATGGACCGAAATAGTAACCTCCATCCTTCTTTATATCCCGTGTGATATAAATTCTTGGAAACTTCTCTTTTGTTATTTTTATATAGGGATAGGTTTTCCCATCCTTTAAATCTATATTATAATATGGTTGATTTTCCTTTATTAAATTATTTTCAAGTATTAGGGCATCGGTTTCTGAAGAAACAACAATATACTCCACATCATCAATGTTATGAATCATAATTCTTATTCTATAAGAATGCTTATCAGAATGTAAATAGGAACTCAGCCGTTTTTTTATGTTTTTAGCCTTACCGACATATAATATTTTTCCATTTTTATCCTTAAATATATATACACCCGGTAGCTTTGGAGCGTTTTTAATCTTTTTTCTAACCTTCTCATTCATAATATACACCTAGTTAAGCTTAGTATTTTTATGAAAAAAATTCAAGAATAAAAGAAGATGGGGATTCCCATCTTCTTTTTATTTATTATAGATATTTTTCTGTTCTCAGAATGGTTTGTGACCTGTTTGGACCAACTGAAATAATGTCCACATCTATTTCTAAATTGTTTTCTATAAATGATATATACTTTTTTGCATTTTTGGGCAAATTATCGTAATTCTTAATACCGGTTATATCTGTTTCCCAACCTTCAAATGTTTCATAAATAGGATCAATTTTTTCTATAGATAGATAGTTAGTTGAAAACTCCTCAACATGCTCACCATCTATTTTATATCCCACACATACTTTTATTTTTTCAAATTGATCAAGGATATCTAACCTAGTTAAGGCAATGCCTGTAAGTCCATTAATCCTTTTTACATACTTCAGCAAAACTAAATCTAACCATCCACATCTTCTTGGACGACCGGTTGTTGCTCCATATTCATTGCCAATTTCTCTTATTTTACTTCCCACTTCATCTTTTAACTCGGTGGGAAATATACCGCTACCGACTCTGGAAGTATATGACTTAACTATACCCAGAACATTATCTACTTTCCTACAACCAGCACCGGTTCCTGTTAATATACCACCTGCTGTTGTATTTGAAGATGTTACATAAGGATATGTCCCAAAATCAATATCCAGAAGTGCTCCCTGAGCACCTTCAAATAGTACTTTTTTACCATTTTCATAAAAATCATCAATTAAATACGAGATATCATAAACAAAATTGGATAATCTTTTACCATAGTCCCTATATTTTTCAAATAGTTCATCGATATCAAAACTGATATCCTTTTCGTATACATTTTTTATAATTTTATTTTTCAACGGCACCACGTATGACAGTTTTTCATACAGCTTGTCGTCATTAATTAAATCTGCAAATCTAATTCCTATACGGGACATTTTATCCTCATAACATGGACCAATTCCCTTTTTAGTGGTTCCTATTTTTTTATCCTTTTTTCTTTTTTCTCTTAAACCGTCAAGTTCCTTATGATAAGGCATTACTATATGAGCCAGAGGCGATATTTTTAAATTTTCAGAACTTACCTTATAATTTTCATCCTTTAACATTGTAATTTCGTTGAGAATAATTTCAGGATCCAAAGCAACTCCGTTACCTATCCCCACAATAACATTTTCATGTAAAATACCTGAAGGTATGAGATGAAAAACAAACTTTTCTCCATCTACATAAATTGTATGACCTGCATTTGCTCCACCCTGAAACCTTACTACAAGATCGACATTTTCTGAAAGCTGGTCAACAATTTTTCCTTTTCCTTCATCTCCCCACTGGGAGCCTAAAACTGAAAACGATGGCATAACTAATACCCTCCTAAATTTAATTTAAAATATTATCTAATAATTTATATGTTTTCTTAACACCGGTTCTTTTCAATGAAGAGAAAAAATGATATTCATCCTTTTCAAAAAATTTCTCTATCTCTCTTTTCCGTTTAACCTTCTGACTCTGATTTAGCTTATCCACCTTAGTTGCAATTAAATATATTGGATGCTTCATTGCGCCTAAATAACCCATTAAAGCATCATCTAGATCGGTTATACCTACTTTTGAATCGATCAATACAATAACTGTAAATATATTTTCCGAATAACTAAAATATTCATTAATTATTCTTTTCCAGCGTTCAATTTCTTTTTTTGATCTTTTTGCATATCCGTAGCCGGGAAGATCAACAAGAATAAAATCATTGTTGATTTTAAAGAAATTTATTTTTCTTGTTTTTCCAGGTTTTTTACTTGTTTCAACCAGAGATTTCTTCCTGGTTATTGTATTAATGAATGAAGATTTTCCGACGTTTGATCTACCAGCAACTACTATTTCAGGAAGACTTGTTTCCGGTATACTATCATGACCGCTGTAACTACCGACAAATTTAATATTCTTAATTCTCAATATTTCTCCACATTATATATTAAGCAGAATCTTCTTTTTTAAATTTTAATACGGGATCCTCATCTTTTTTTACAACGTCTTCTGTTATAGTACATTTCTCCAGCTTTTCATAATCAGGAAGTTCATACATAAGATCAACCATTGTTTCTTCCATGATAGATCTTAATCCTCTCGCTCCCAGCTTTCTCTTAATAGCTGTTTCTGCTATCGCTTCGAGGGCATCTTTTTCAAATACAAGTTCTACATTTTCAATATCAAAAAACTTCTGATATTGCTTAACCAGAGAATTTTTTGGTTCCAGCAGTATTTCTATCAGATCTTCCTTGGTAAGCTCTTTTAAAACAGTTAAAACAGGTATCCTTCCAACAAGCTCGGGTATTAGACCGTATTTAATCAAATCATCGCCTTCTACTTCAGATAATATTTCAAAATTTTTAACCTTCTTATTTGTTGATTGGTCACTAAAGAAACCAACGACATTTTTACCTTTCCTCTTGGCAATAATATTTTCCAGATTGTTAAATGCGCCTCCACAGATAAATAAAATATTAGTTGTATCCACTGTTATATTCTTTTGATGTGGATGCTTCCTTCCGCCCTGTGGTGGAACATTTGCTTCTGTTCCTTCAATAATTTTTAGTAGAGCTTGCTGAACACCCTCTCCTGAAACATCCCTTGTAATAGAAGGATTTTCGGATCTTCTGCTTATTTTATCAAGCTCATCTATATATATAATTCCTTTTTGTGCCTTATCTACATCAAAATCAGCTTCCCTTAGTAGTCTTAGAAGTA
The DNA here is from genome assembly GCA_964565585.1 of uncultured bacterium. Lineage (GTDB taxonomy): Bacteria > Macinerneyibacteriota > Macinerneyibacteria > Macinerneyibacteriales > Macinerneyibacteriaceae > Macinerneyibacterium. Next base: position 1,773 of record CAZMFS010000085.1, on the reverse strand, counting down.
TATTTTCTACATCCTCTCCTACATAACCTGCTTCTGTCAAAGTTGTTGCATCAGCTATAGCAAAAGGTACATCCAGAACTCTTGCAAGAGTTCTTGCAAGAAGAGTTTTCCCGCTACCAGTTGGTCCAATCATAAGAATATTGCTCTTTTCTAATTCTACATCGTCCTCTTCTAGATATTCATTATGTTTAACCCTTTTATAATGATTGTAAACAGCAACCGATAGATTTTTCTTTGCCTTTTGTTGTCCAACTACATACTGATCCAGTTTTTCCTTTATCTCTTTTGGTTTCATTAAATACTGAGTTTCTTCTTTCTGTTTTTCCTTTAACATCTCGTTTGTATTAAGTTCATCGAGTTCCGAAATTAAATAATTGAATTCCTCAATACAGGAATCACATATATATATACTGGATTCAATTTTGGATCTAAATAATCTATTAACTTCTTTATAATCTGTTCCGCAAAAAGAACATTTGATTTCTTCATTTTCTCCCATTTAATAACACCTCATCGTGCCGTTATGATATCATCAATTATTCCGTAATCTTTTGCTTCATCAGGCTCCATAAAAAAATCCCTATCCGTATCCTCACTAATTTTCTCTAGATCCTGTCCTGTATGTTTGGAAAGTATTTTATTTATTTGTTCTCTTGTTTTTACGATCTCTTCTGCATGAATTTTAATATCAGAGGCCTGACCTTCAACACCACCTAACGGTTGATGAATCATTATTTTTGAATTTGGTAATGCAAATCTCTTATCCTCATTACCTGCAGCTAATAATAATGCTCCCATGCTTGCTGCCTGACCAACACATATTGTTGTAATTTTTGGTTGTACAATCTGCATTGTATCATAAATTGCCAGTCCCGCAGTTACGGAACCACCTGGTGAGTTTATATAAAGATTTATTTCTTTCTCCGGATCCTGAGATTCTAAAAATAGAAGCTGAGCAATAACCGCATTGGCTACCTGTGTTTGGATAACCGAACCTATAAATATAATTCTATCTTTTAAAAGTCTTGAATAAATATCATAAGACCTTTCACCTTTGCTGGTCTCCTCTATAACAATAGGAGTTAAATTCATTTTTGTATCTTTCTTTTTTTTATCACTCATTATTTTCCTCCTCTGAGCCTTCGTCTTTCTCTTTAGCATTTTCTTCATAGTCACTTTCATTTTTATTATTGATTATATCTATAATTTTATCAAGCACCTTTTTTTCCCAGGTTGAATATGCTATTTTATCAAGCATCCCGTTTTCTTTTAACATTTCTGTTGCCTTCTCTTTATCGCCGCCAAAATACTGGGCATACTGTTCAATATATTTATCCACCTCATCTGAAGCATTAATATCATAATCATCAGCAACTTTTCTCAATATATAATAGCTTCTTAAAGACTTTTCTACCTTTTCTTCAGCTTCCTCTTCGTCTGCATCTTCGTTTTGCTCTAAATGATGTTCTTTTTCTTCTTCAAATACATTGCCCGGTAGTTCAAAATCGTTATTCTTTTTAAGCACTTTTTCAAATACATCTTCTCTTAATTCATTTTTAGCTTCCTCTTTTTTTGATTCTTTAATTTCTTTTTCTGTTTCCTCTTTGAGTTCTTCCACTGTCTCGTAATCAGAAATTTCCTGAACTAATTCATCGGTCAATTCGGGATATTTTTTTTCAACAATTTTATTTATTTTCACTTCAAAATAAGTTTTTTATCCAGCAAGGTTTTTTGCATCGTAATCTTCAGGAAATTCCACATCTATATTATCTT
>CAZMFS010000084.1:0-7487 GCA_964565585.1 uncultured bacterium | reverse complement strand
AAAACAAAAGTGAATTAAAAAATATTAAAAACTATTTATATAATAATGATAAACAAATAAAAACGGAAGAATAGGATATGTCCGAAGGAATCAAAATCAATAAAATGGATTTAATTGGAGGACTACGGAATAATAGTTACGAGATAAAACATGTTTTATTTTTGGATACGGGAGAAATAATTGCTTATGCTCCAGGCTACGGAGAAGAAGAATTTAATAAAGAAGTTGAAGAAAAAATTAAAAATAATAAAACAATAGAAATTGATGGAATTACTTCTCATGAAGCTTATAAAATAATGGAAAGTTTTGTAGAAGAAGAAGTAGAAGATTATAATATAAAAAAAGCTTTATCAATTGTTCTGGATGGTAAAAAACCATTTAGCAATTTTAAAAGAGCTTTAAAAAAATGGCCGAAATTAAGACAAAAATGGTTTGATTACGAACATAAAATACTTGAAGAAAAAGCAAGAGAATGGCTTGAATTAAAAGATATTGATGCAAAATTAATTTAATATTAAAGACAAACCACCATAAATTATATATAAATATTTATTTCAAATAATTTAATTGAAACAAACTAAAAAATTATATTAAAGAAAATCTTTATAACTTTATACGATAATCAGCTTGATAAGAACTATTTTCAGGATCTATTTCAAAATCTCCAGATGTTTTTAATAATTGATATTCCGGGGAAACGAACAGGAATTTTCTTAAATGATATTTAATTTTTTACTCTAAGGTATTATTTTTAAACTTACTACATTATGTGTTGTGTGATACAATAAAATCTCGGTTCAAATATTGACACAGCCTTGTCTTATAATGACTTTTTTTAATAATATTACTTTTCTAATTGATTTATCATTAATAAAGTTATATATTTATCCAGATATATCAATTGAAAGGAGTTTTTATGAAATTTAGTAACAATTATTTATCTATAGTAGCTTTTATTTTTCTTTCCTTTTTTATGATTAGCTGTGGAAACAGCAATAATAGCACTGATAGCAGTACTGATTTTACCTATATACCTTTTGATTCCTATTTAGAAAATCTTAACAGCAATACCGATGATATGATACTCGCAGCCGGAGAATCAACCCTTTCTACTATGCCTGATTTATATGATTTTGTAATAACTGATGGGTTTGAACACATTCAGGATTATATTGATATTTATATTGATTTTAAATTATATGCTATTTTTAATTCCGAAAATTCAACTTGGGAAGCTACTATAAATGATCCTACAGGAAACACCTCAAATCTGGTTCTTTCCGGCGAGAACAACGGTAGTGATTTTCATATATACAATAATACTGAAATGGAAGGAATACATTGTTATTTTTATGATAATGGATATTTCTCCATTTATACAATTTCTGATCCAAATTACCCTAATTTTAAGTCAGAAATTTATAAAGGTTTAAATTTTCTTTATGGTTTTTTCATGGCACAAGTGACCGAAAATGAGATCGGAATTGTAACATTTAAAATCGATCCTGCAGATAATTTTTTTACTGCAGAAGGATATTTTTATATTACAAATTTATCAAATTATTCCGAATACGATTTCTTGCACGATTTAACGATATCACCATCCGAGTGGTTTGATAACCCTGATCCAGGATTATCAGAATATATGTCATTTGATTATTCAAGTGGCATATTTAGCATAACAACTGCTTTTTAAAAAAAATAAAATAAAGTTATAATGTAAAAAATTCAAATATATGACCCGATTATTAATGCAAAATATTCAATGTTTTAGTAATTTATTCAAACCATTCTAAAACATCATCTTCTGCTGGCACCTTTCCTCTTATTTTTACTTCTCCATCTACTATCACAGCAGGTGTCATAAAAACTCCCTTTTCTGTAATTTTTTTTACATCTTCCACCTTTATTATTTCAGCTTCGAAATTATTTTCACTTACTACTTTTTCGATGGTTTCTACAGTTTTTTTGCATTTAGGACACCCCGTACCAAGAACTTCTATTTTTTTCATTTTACTCCTCCTTTATTTTTAAACTATACTTCCATAAATTAAACCACTTGCAGTTGCCATTATAACTACAAGGCCGATAAACGTTAAGGTCTTTTTGGTTCCCAAAACACTTCTTATAACAAGCATATTGGGCAAACTTAAAGCAGGTCCTGCAAGAAGAAGTGCAAGTGCAGGTCCTTTACCCATACCAAGACCTAACAATCCCTGTAAAATAGGAATTTCTGTTAAAGTGGCAAAGTACATAAATGCTCCCAGAATGGATGCAGAAAAGTTTGCAAGTATTCCATTTCCGCCTACAAAGCTGCTTACCCAGCTTGATGGTATAAGTCCTGCATTAGAGTCGGGTCTACCCATTAATACTCCTGCTATCAATACTCCCACAAATAGTAACGGTAAAATCTGTGCTGCAAAATCCCATGTGGAATTAACCCATTCTTTCAATTCATGCTTTTTAAACCATTTTATAAGAATTATTGCAAGAACTAACAGTAAACCTAGAGTTAATGGCCATTTAATAGTATACATAAAACCCCAGAACCCGCTTACTTCTGCTGGTTTAGCCCAGTTTGCAAAAATCAATATAAGAACCAAAATTATAAAATAAACGGCATTTTGAGTTCCAGATCTTACTTCTTTTATATTTTCGCTGCTTCCAAAATCCATTTCATCGAGTCTATCCTTATCATCCTGTTTATAAATTGTTGCCATTAACAAACCGATTACTATAGCAAATACTACAGCTCCAATTGCCCGGGCAATACCTAGCTGCCATCCGAGAACTCTTGCGGTTAAAATTATTGCAAGAACATTTATAGCGGGTCCAGAATACAGAAAAGCAGTTGCCGGACCTATTCCAGCTCCTCTTTTATAGATACCGCTAAATAAAGGTAAAACAGTACATGAACATACTGCCAGTACTGTTCCCGACACTGAAGCCACAAGGTACGATACCCATTTTTTTGCTTTTCTTCCAAAATATTTTATAACAGATTCCTGAGAAATAAAATTTGCTATTGCCCCAGCTATAAAGAATGCAGGTATCAAACATAATAAAACATGTTCCCTTGCATACTCCTGAAGCATTCTAAAACCTTCTATAATAGATTCCTGAATTCCTGCATCCTTAAAGGGTATAAAATATGCACCTAAAAATACAGCTATAAAAATCAGAAGTTTTCTAATCTTTTTTTTCATTTATTCTCCTTCAATTTCTCCATTAATTTTAATTCTTCCTCTTTCTTTTCAAAATTCTTTAATAAAACTTCATCAATACAGTTAAAAAAGTTTATTATACATGGTGTCTCTAAAAAATATATAACATTAAGCCCTTCTTTTTGTGAATCAACAATTCCAGCTTTTTTTAAAATATTTAAATGTTTGGATACAGTAGACTGTGAGGCATCCAGCTTTTCAACTAAATCACAAACACAGTGCTCTTTTTTAGAAAGTATATCCACAATTTCAAGTCTTAATTCATGTGAAAGGGCTTTAATTATTTCACTTCTTGCTTCAAAAAGTTTATTACCCATGATTAACTCCTTTTAAAACTAACTTTGTTTATTTATAATTATTTAATAGTTTTTATCAGATTATATATTCGATCTCCCAGTCTTCTGCTAGCGTTTATAGCTTCTTTATCTTTGATTATTTCCTCTTTTTTAAAAGCAATACCGTGTACTCCTCTATTTGCCGGGATCATTTCGTGTTTAAGATAAAATGAATTTATGGCAGTTATAGCACTTTCTGCCCCGTATTTCCTTCCTACGACAACCGTTCCTCCCACCTTGTTTTTTAATTGTCCTTTAATCGCCCATGTTCTATCTATAAACAGCTTAAGCTGTGCACTCACATTATTAAAATAGACAGGACTACCAATTACCATTGCATCATTTTCAATTAATTTAGGAATTATTATTTTGCTCATATCATCATCGATAATACATTCTTCGTCATTTCTGCATTTCCAGCATGAAAAACATGGTTGTATATCATAATCAGATAAATTAATCAATTCACCTCCATACTGGCTTTTTATCATATTTAATAAATACTCTGTATTGCTATTTTCTCTCGGACTGCCCGAAATATATAAAAAACTCATAACATCTCCTTAGATTTTATAAACTATATACTTCTTTCATGAGTATATTACAATATTGGAATATAGTTGTCAAGATTAATTCTGCATTTTGTTGTTTGAATTCTATAATTTTTACTCTTTTTAGATTTGAAAATTAATATTAATTATAATTTATTTACTTTATATCCCTATAATCTATCATTCTGATCCAAAAATATCTTCATATATTTTTTGAACATATTCAAAAGATAAATTTTAAATTTTATATTTGCAAGTTTTTAATTTTTTTGTTATTAAGCTTTTTAAATTTTTTTTAGGCTTTCTCTCCCCAGGCAAGCCATATTAAAACCAGGGGTTCTTCATTTTTATTCAATATTATCTGTTCGGAACCAGGGGGAATATAATATGACTCTTTTTCTTTTATCTCAATTTTTTTATCGCCAATTTTAGCAACTCCTTTACCACTTATAATTATTACTGCCTGATGGAACGGATCTGTTTCGCCTTCTTCATTCATTTGTTCTCCATTTTTTAGCATGTACCATGCACTTCTCATACCGGGATAGTAATATAAAGGAATTGCATTTCCTCCATGCACTTTTCGTGCATGATTTTCTCCAAGAACTATCCTCTCAGGTTTTGATGTATTGAAAAAATGCATAATAAAATAATAAAAATTATCCATATTTTTAGGCACATATCCATCTTTAAATTCCCAATCTAGAGGAGCAGAATCCGATACATTAGCTTTTCCTGCAGCAGTAAATGCAGTAATTTCTCCTTTGTAAATTTTTTTTAACACTTTCCCTGTAGTTTTAAATACTCCTTCAATTTCTTCGGAAATAGAATTTTTAAAATGTACTTTTTTGTCTGATATTAATAGAAAAACATTTTCATTCTCATCTTTAAACTCAAACTTAACATTCATATTAAAATTATTATCAATTTTTTTCTCAAACTTGCACGCCATATCTTTTAATATGTCCCTCGCATCCATAATATCTCCTCTCTATAAACAAATAGATTTGAGCAGAATTTAAAAACTTTAAAAAATATCCTCATCCAATTTTTTTTTACTAATATCAAACTCTCTTTTGAATAAAAGAAAATATACATACTGTTATGCAAATTTTATTTCTTAATTTCAGATGTATTTTATAAAATTTCATCAATATATCTAAAATCTCTATTAAATTCTGTATATTTTAAACTTTCTTAAATCTCTGCTTAATTCTCAGTTTTAATCTCAATTTTAGTCTAAAATAACACATTAGTTTTGCAATTATTATTCGCAATTAGTTATTAGCATTTGATTCATTCGGTTTTCTTATCCTCTTTTTTATATTTTTTTACATATTCCTTTATCTTTTTATCTTCCCATTCTTTTGTAAGAAGGCCCATAAACCCAAATGTATTAACATAATGGCTGACAATACCAATTCCCCATCCAAATGTCACCCAGTATGCCCAGTTAAGACCGGCGCCACTAATTAAATCAACCAAATATAATAAAATATTAACACCTATAAATGTAAATAAATGAGAATAAAATCCTTTTATCTCATTTACCTTTTTTTGGGCTCTCTTATAATACTTATTTTCTTCTTCCATAAATACTCCTTTTTATTTATTTTATCAGATAACTGCATATAATTCAATGTATAAGACGGATAATATGTTCGAAATATTTAAAACATTAACAACAACGAGTTAACACGAATCTACACAAATTAAAAAAAAACATCTTTGAAGTATGTAATATATATTAATTAATATTTTAAAAACATTCCAAAGTCCTAACCTACAAGCTCAGTCTTAGTCTTAATCTTTGTCCAAAATTGCAAAGAAATTTTCAATTTTAATTGGTTAATTGACAATTGATAATCGCCAATCGAAATCCAATTTTGCTGGATTACTGAACTGTTCTATTAATTTTGCAAATTAAAAAACAATATACTGGTTGGAATTTGTTAATATTATTATTATAATAAAGAATTAGATTAATATAAGGGGGAATTATGAGAAAATTTTTAATTTATTTTATTTTTATTGTATTATTATTTTCTTTATCAATGACGGGATGTGGTAAAAATAATTCCACAAACTATACTACAGTAACTGTCGATCCGGGAAATGTCATCTATTATGGGAATACTAATGATGGAGGAGCGGTTCCAATTGATGATAATGATTATGAAATTGGAGATATTGTTACCGTTAAACATAATGAAAATTATCTGGTTAAAGATTTTAAAAAATTTACAGGCTGGAATACATAATCAGATGGCTCAGGTGATAGTTATCAGCCAGAAGATAATATAACGGTAGCGGATGAAAACAATATCGAATTATACGCTCAATGGGAGAATTGCCCTTATAAAATATCTTCCGGAGGAGAAATACTGGATTATGATTTATCGTCCGGGTCTGATGTTTCTATACCTGAAGAAATCGGAGAAGTTCCAATAACAATTATTGGAAATTCCGCTTTTCAGAACAAAAGTTTAACTTCAGTAAATATTCACACAAGTATAACAGCTATAGGGAATAATGCTTTTTTAAATAATAACTTAACCACACTAACTATCCCAAATAATGTTGATTCTATAGGGGATAATGCATTTGCCAGCAATACTCTTACAAGCATTGATTTGCCAGATACTATTGATAATTTAGGAATAGGTGCTTTTCAATATAATAGTTTAACTACAGTAGAAATACCACAAGGAATTGATACTATACCTAATTATCTTTTCCAAAATAATGATATTACTGATCTTGTAATTCCGGATAATATTCTCTATATTGGAGATCAGGCTTTTTGGGAAAATGATATATCAAATTTAACATTATCAAATAATCTTATTACCATAAGAATGGGTGCTTTTGGTAAGAACCTTTTAACAACAGTAACACTCCCTAGCTCTCTTGAAACAATAGAAGCTAATGTTTTTCAGGAAAGCGTTATAACAGAAATTGAAATTGGAGCAAGCGTAAACATTAATTCAGCAACCGATACAATGGGAGATTATGGAGAAGATTTTTTCAATTTCTATGATAGTAATGGTAAGATTGGTGGAGTTTATCAATACAATTCAGGGTCCTGGGAATATATAGGCGCAGGAGATTAATTAAAAAGAGGATATTTTTACATTAAAAATATCCTCTTTAACTTAATAATTATCAAAATCTAAATATTTGTTTTAATATTTATTTTTATTTTTCCAGATTTTATCCACAGATTTCACAGATTTCTTTCACTGTAGAGGTCCAAGTGGGGTCACACATTAAACCTTTAATGTGTGACCCCATTTGAAAACTTTTTGATAATATAATCAAACCCCCTTTTAGAATTAATTTATCTTTAAAAGTTGTTTTAGATAATCTATAAAGCA
>CAZMFS010000083.1:0-7489 GCA_964565585.1 uncultured bacterium | reverse complement strand
TACCACTTATTGTTGAAAAAATGTATAAAAAAATAATATCAAATGTTAAAATGAAGCCTTTTTATGTACGAATTTTATTTAATATAATGTATTTTATTTCATTTGTTTTTTATCATTATTTTGATATTCGTATTGGAAAGTATTTATTTAAGTCTGTTCATGAAAAACTCGGTATGGATAATTTCAGATTTTTTATTGTTGGTGGAGGGAAACAATCACCCGATATAATTAATGGAATGGCAATTTTAGGCATTGATGTATATGAAGGATACGGCCTTACAGAAACTTCTCCTGTAGTAGCTACAGGTATTCCTGAAAATCATAAAGTAGGTTCAGTAGGATTGCCTCTTAGGAATATGAATGTGAAGATAAAGAACCCTGATGAAGAGGGCAACGGTGAAATATTAGTTAAAGGCGAATGTGTAATGAAAGGGTATTATAAACTTCCCGACAAAACTGAAGAAGTATTTAATGAAGATGGATGGTTTCATACAGGTGATATTGGTTATATAGATGATGAAGGTTTTTTATATATAACAGGAAGATTAAAAAATGTGATTGTAAATAAGAGTGGTAAAAATATCTATCCAGAAGAAATTGAAAATAAGATATTAAAGAGTGAGTATATTGATGAAGCTGTAATAATTGGGAAAAAAGATGAAAATAATAATGAATATCCCTATGCAGTAATTCATCCAAATATGGAAGCAATATCTTCTCTTGAAGCCGAAAAAAATAAGACTTATAGCAATGATAGTATTAGGGATCTTATAAGTAAGGAAATTGAAAAATCCGTAAAGAAACTTGCTTATTATAAAAAACCTACAAGGTTTGAAATTAGCTATGAGGAACTACCAAAAACTTCTACAAACAAAGTGAAAAGATACTTGTTTGAATAGCTTAATTGCTAATAATTGAATCTTTATATATATTTTGAATTAACGGTATCTCCAGATTACTTAGTTTCTTTATTATTTCCATTTTTTTAATTCCTCTGGCTATGACAGCAATTCCAAATGTCTTACATAGATCAATAATATTCTGAACCAATATTTGCTTCTTTCTGTCAAAGTTAATATCGGTTGTTAAAAAACTATCAAGAAAAAGGTAATCGCAAGAACAATTATAAAGGAGTTTAATGTTAGAAAATCTATCTCCGAAATTGTTAATGCTTATCTTATATCCCTGATTCCGGTAATTTCTTAAAGTTATCAACATATTTTTCATGGATATAAATTTGTGTTTTTCGGATATATTAAAGCATAGATTTTTTGATAATAAGTTTAATTTTTTCATTAGTTCGAGAGTTTTTCCCTTTTTATAATCCGGCATTTCCAGAATCCTGTTATCCAGCTCATAAAACAGCATTTTATCTTTATTTAGATTGGAAGAATTGAATTTCATTAGAAATTTTTTCCTAATTTTAAAATCAAGCCTATACAAATTTTTATTTTGATACGCATAATCAAATAATTCATTTTTATTTAAATATGAGGTAGCATTTATATTATTTAATATAACTTCATATCCATAAATAGTATTGTTATTAATATCTCGTATTGGAAAAAAACTTATTTCAATTTTATCGATTAATTCTTGAATTTTCATAAAATTCCTTTATTATTTTTCAGGAATTATTCAAACATAAGTTAATTAAGAGTTGTTTAATTTTCTGTTAATTATTTTTTAAAAAAATTTTGAAATCAGCTTGACATTTTTTAAAAAATACTATATATTGTAGGGGTAGGGGAAATAAATACTATATATTGTGGTATTAAAATAAGATAATAAGGAGGATTTATGATTGAGAAAATCAAAAAAAGGAATGGGGAAGTAGTAGAATTTGAACCTGGTAAGATCGAAGAAGCAATTTTTAAAGCAGCAAAATCTGTTGGGGGTAGCAACAGAACTCTTGCCAAATCTTTGACAGAATCTGTTGTAAAAGAATTAGAGGAAAAATTTAAGAAGAAAATTCCTGATGTTGAGACAGTACAGGATATTGTTGAAAAGACATTAATTGAAAACGGACATGCGAAGACAGCAAAAGCTTATATCATATATAGAAAAGATCGTGAGGTAATTAGGGATACTAAAAAATTGATGCTGGATGTGGAAAAAACAATAGATGGATATGTTGATATGAATGATTGGCGTGTTAATGAAAATTCAAATTCGGGATATTCGTTTTCTGGATTATTGATGCATACTGCAGGTTCGGTTCTTGCAAATTACTCTCTAAAAAAGGTTTATACAGATGAAATCTCAAATGCTCATAGAGATGGTGATTTTCATATTCACGATTTAAGCATGGGTATTGCCGGATACTGTGCTGGTTGGTCTTTAAAGGAATTACTTTATGAAGGATTTAATGGAGTTTCCGGAAAAGTTGAATCAAATCCTCCTAAACATTTATCTACTGCTTTAATGCAGATGGTTAACTTTCTTGGCACTTTGCAGAATGAATGGGCTGGAGCACAAGCTTTTTCATCTTTTGATACATATTTAGCCCCTTTTGTGAGAAAAGATAATTTATCTTATGATGATGTAAAGCAGGCAATACAGATGTTTGTTTTTAATCTTAATGTTGCGTCAAGATGGGGTGGACAGACTCCTTTTACAAATATAACACTTGACTGGACGGTACCAGAAGATATGAAGGATAAAAACGTAGTATTTGCAGGAGAAGCCATAGAAGAGAAATATGGAGATTATCAGAAAGAGATGGATATGATTAATAAAGCTTTTCTTGAAGTTATGCTTGAAGGAGATGCAACAGGTAGAATTTTTACCTTTCCAATTCCTACTTATAACATTACGGAGGATTTTAACTGGGATTCTGAAAATGCGAACCTTTTATTTGATATGACGGCAAAATATGGCATCCCATATTTTCAGAATTTTTAAATAGTAGTTTGAAGCCTAGTGATGTAAGATCTATGTGTTGCAGGCTTCAGCTGGACCTTCGTGAACTAAAAGCCAGGACAGGTGGACTCTTTGGAAGCGGAGAAAAAACAGGAAGTATTGGTGTTGTTACAATAAATCTTCCAAGGATTGGATACCTATCATCTACTAAAAATGAGTTTTTTGGGAGACTGGAATATCTAATGGACCTTGCTAAGGAATCGCTGGAAACGAAAAGAAAAATTGTAAAAAGAAATATGGAGAACGGTTTACTCCCTTATTCCAGAAGATATCTGGGTTCTCTTGATGGACATTTCAATACAATCGGTCTTGTAGGTATGAACGAAGCTCTTCTAAATTTTATGGGTAAAAATATCGGTTCAGAAAATGGTAAGAAATTTGCTGAAGAAGTTTTAACATTTATGAGAAATAAAATAACCGATTATCAGGAAGACACGGGACACATATATAATCTTGAAGCAAGTCCAGCTGAAGGAACGTCTTACAGACTGGCAAAAATTGATAAAGAACAGTACCCAGAAATAATTACTCAGGGAGAAGAAGAACCTTATTATACTAATTCCTCCCAGCTTCCTGTTCATTATACAGAAGATATTTTTGAAGTATTGGAAAATCAGGATGATCTGCAAACAAAGTATAATGGTGGAACAGTACTTCATATTTTCCTAGGAGAAGATGGTCCTGATAGAGAGGCAACAAAGAAACTGGTAAAAAAGGTTGCCCATAACTATTCTATCCCATATTATACAATATCTCCGACATTTTCTGTATGTGAAGAACACGGTTATTTTAAAGGCGAGCAACCAAAATGTCCTGAATGCGGAGAACCTACCGAAGTATATAGTAGGGTTGTAGGGTATTACAGACCTGTTAAACTTTGGAACAAGGGCAAAAAGGAAGAATTTAAAGAAAGAAAAGAATTTAATTTTAGAGAGACTGAGGCTTAATCCTCGGTTTCTCCATTAATGGAGAAGAATTATGATAGGAATGGTAGATTTAAAAGAAACTACTTTAATTGATTATCCCGGAAAAATTGCAGCTACTGTGTTTACCCAGGGCTGTAATTTTAATTGTGCATACTGTCATAATAAAATGCTGATAGGTCAAAATATTGAAGATGTAATTGATTTGAACTCGTTCAGAGAATTTATTCAAAAGAGAAAAAATTTTCTTGAAGGGATAGTTTTCACAGGTGGAGAACCTCTGCTATATAATGACCTTAAAAAGGTATTTAAAATTATTAAAAAAGAGGGATTGGATATAAAGCTGGATACAAACGGTTCACAACCCCAAAAATTAAAAAAATTAATTGATAAAGATCTTTTGGATTATATTGCAATGGATGTGAAATCCGATTTTAATAATTATGAAAGTGTTATTGGCAGAGACTTTGATCTTAATAAAATAAAAGATTCTATAGAAGTAATATCTACCTTAGGTATAGATTATGAATTTAGAACGACAGTTATACCGGAAGTAACAACAATAGAAACTGTAAAAACTATATTAGATGATATACTTCCGGAGAATACAAAGAAGTATGCTCTGCAAAGGTATCAGGCAGTAGAGGGGTACATACAGATTGAACATACCAAAGAAGATTGGCAGGAATATATTGATGAATTCGGGAAATATGACTTTATTGAGTTTCGGGGAAACTTTTAATTGTAAAATCCATAAATGGATTTTACAGAATTAGAACCGGAACTAGAGAAAATCTCATTGAGATTTTCTAGAATAAGACTAATTAAATTTACTAAGATTGAGATTAAGATTAAGTTATAAGTAAGAATTTGAGAGAGTTTGGGAAAAATTTAATTAGAATCAAAAATCGAGGATAAAACTGTAGAGATAATTTGAACATAAAAGTTGAAAATATAAGGTAACATAAAATATTAATGGAAAAGATAAAAAAAATAGAAAAATTAAACAAAAAAATATTAAAGTGTAAAAAATGTAAACTTCATAAAACCAGGAATATTCCTGTTGTTGGGGAGGGTCCTGTTGATTCAAAATATATGCTTATCGCCCAGGCTCCCGGACGAATGGAGAATAAAAAGGAAAAAATGTTTGTAGGACCTTCCGGGAAGTTTCTAAGAGAAATATTTGAAAATATCAATTTAAATTTAAAAGATATTTATAAAACCAATCTTTTAAAATGTTATATCCCCAAATCAAAAAGACCAAATTTGAAAATTATTGAAAGCTGTTTTCCTTATCTTAGGATGGAAATTAATATAGATGATCCCGATTATATTTTTGTCCTCGGTTTTTACCCGACAAGAAGGGTATTTGAATATTTTAATATTAAGATTGGTAATCGACAGGAATATAAGGATAAATTCGGGCAGCTTTTCTGGAAAAAGAAAAAAAAATTAATGCCTTTACCCCATCCTGCTGCAGCTATCTATAATGAAGATTTAAAAGAGGGAATGAAAGAGTTATATAAAAAAATTAATGTGATAATCCAGGAATGTAAATGGTACAGAATGTGTCCCATGAGAAAATATTATGAAAATGGCAAACTAGATCGTAAATGGATAGAACTTTACTGTAAAGGGGATTGGTCCAGCTGTAAAAGATTCGAAATGGAAGAAAATAATGAATTTCATCCGGATAATATGCTTCCAGATGGCAGTATTGATAAAAATCTATGACGGGATTTTTATTAATCGATGCTCGATATTTAGAAATTCGAAGTTCAAATAAAATCTCTAATGGATGATATGGAAAATTCATGAAATCTACTTGATGTTGAAGGATAATTATTTCATAATTTCTTTGATATCTCTCGGATTTTAATTTGTTAGCTTGTAAGTAAATTTCTATATGATTATAAAATATCTTTGGAGTTTAGATTAAGAATTGAATATTTTATAAATTATAAATTATGTCTAGGTCTAGATTATCGTTATAAAATTCATATTAAAAATTTTTTACAACAAATTTAATTTTTTATGTTTTGCTTTTGTTAATAAATTATGGTTATTTCAAGTGAAGCGAACTAAGTGATCGAAATTATGAATCTTCTAGAAGTTCATACAAGAAAATTATCTTTGATGATTTTCAATCGAATAACTAACTACGAACAACGAATAGAAAAATTGTGGAAGCAATTTTTATAATTTTCAACTTTTCCCTTACTTACGGGCCAGCTTGACTGCAATTTTCAATTTTTTAATCCCAAGGGATTAAAAAAAGGGTTGATTATTCTCAGCTTGATATTAGAATTTTTGTAAACAGGAGTGTGTATATTTATGAAATATTATATTGAAACATACGGCTGCCAGATGAATGAATACGATACAGATATTTTGATTTATGAATTTCTTAAAGAAGGGTATGAACAAACCGATAATCTAAAGGAAGCCGATATTGTAATTTTTAATACCTGTGCCGTAAGGCAGTCTGCAGAGAATAGAGTTCATGGACAGCTTGGACATATGAAGAAAGAAAAAGAGAATCATGAATTCATTCTTGGAGTTATTGGATGTATGGCACAAAAGGAAGCGGATAAACTAAAAAAGAAACATCCCCATATAGATTTTGTTCTGGGTACCGATTTTCTTCACCGGATTATTCCCACTATAAAATATTTAGAAAAAAACAAAAAGGAATCTATCGTTAAAACTGAAAACGAGAAGCCGTTTTTAGAGTTTGAAGATATAGGAAGAAAAAAGCCTCAGCTTCAGGAGTTTGTATCCATAATGAGAGGTTGTGACAATTTCTGTACATACTGTATAGTTCCATATGTTAGAGGAAGAGAAAGAAGTAGAAGTTATAAAAAAATAATTGAAGAGATAGAATATCTGGTGGATAATGGTACTGTAGAGGTAACTCTGCTTGGACAAAATGTGAATTCCTATGAATATGAAGGTGTAGATTTTTTGAATCTTATAAAAAAGGTTTCTAAAATAGACGGACTAAAACGAATAAGATTTACTACTTCACACCCAAAGGATATGACTCCCGAGATACTTGAAGAGCTTATGAATATCCCTAATGTATGCGATCACTATCATTTACCGCTTCAGGCAGGATCCAATAAAATATTGAAGAAAATGAACAGAAAATATACAAAAGAACACTATAAAAAATTAGTTAAAACTATTAGGGATAACAGTAAATTAGCATCTATTACTACTGATATGATCGTAGGATTTACAGATGAAACTAAAAAGGATTTTAAAGAGACTTTAGAACTAGCAAAGTATACTGAGTTTGATTCTGCTTTTGTGTTTAAATATAATCCAAGACCTGGAACAAAAGGGTTTGAAATGGAGGATAATGTAGAAGAAAAGGAAAAGCAGAGACGATTAGAAAAGTTAAATAAACTGATAAAGAAACTTGCAAAAAGAAGAAATAAAAAACTAATGAATGAAACTGTAGAAATCCTCGTTACGGGTAAAGGATATAAATCAGAAAATCAGTATAAAGGAAGAACAGAGTCAAACAAAATTGTTGTATTTAAATCAGACCAAAATTTAATTGGTAAATTTGTAAAAGTCAAAATATATAAAATAACAGGATGGACTCTGTATGCAAAATTGGTGAAATAAATTAAAGA
>CAZMFS010000082.1:0-7525 GCA_964565585.1 uncultured bacterium | reverse complement strand
TAAAAATCTACCATCAGAAGATAGGTTAATCCTATTATTATTTATTTTAAGTAAGGAATCTGCGGGATAAATCGTTCCTTTAAAATCAATATTTGATTGAAATGTTTTAGTTTGATTTTTAGGTTTATTAATTATTAAGACGGGAAGATCTTTGTATACATAAAATTTAATAAAAAAGTC
The DNA here is from genome assembly GCA_964565585.1 of uncultured bacterium. GTDB lineage: Bacteria > Macinerneyibacteriota > Macinerneyibacteria > Macinerneyibacteriales > Macinerneyibacteriaceae > Macinerneyibacterium. The sequence continues at coordinate 7,345 of CAZMFS010000082.1, read as the reverse complement.
TGATGGTTCATCTATGTATTCTCCATCGAGACGGTTTCCATCTTCATCTTTAATATATTCATTTAAGATATTTATTTCTATTTTTTGTGTCTTATTTATATTATAGATAAGCAATCTAAATTTTTTAGTGGGGTTTGTCAGATCACCAGGCAAATCAACACTGTATTCTATCTTTTCTCCTGTAACCTGTATGATTCTTCTTAAGTCTACATTTCTTGAAAAATATATTTCTTCATTAAATTCAAAACATAGATCAACATAATTATAGGATCCTGGTTCAATGATATCATTGAATTTTAGGGTTGAATTATCATATAAAATATTTTTGATATAGGGCAGATTATGGGAGTATATAGGAAAGCTTAAAAATAGGAATAAAATTAAAACCCATGTAAATTTTCTCATACAATTATTCTTTCTATATTTGGATTTATTCTGCTTACAATCTCATAATTTATTGTGTTAGTTTTATCGGCAATTTCTTCTGCAGATATTTCCTCATTTTCCGATTTTCCCAGAAGAATTACTTCATCTTCTAATTCAACATCCGGTATGTTGGTTACATCAACAATAATCATATTCATGCATACCCTGCCCCTTAAAGGAGCTCTTTTATCATTAATAATTACGTATCCACTATTTGAAAGTTTCCGATCATATCCATCATAATAACCAATTGGTAATATAGCGAGTTTGGTTTTTGTAGTAGTTTTATAAGTGCATCCATATCCTATATAACTTCCTGGATCAATTGTTTTTAACTGACCAACAATAGTTTTCCATTTTAGAACAGGTTTCAATTCTATAGGACTATTGTTGTTAAACTGATGAGATAAATATGTTTCTTTCGATGACCATAATCCGTAAGATGAAATTCCGGATCTAACCATATCATAGTGGGTTTCTGGAAGTAGTAATATTGCAGCGGAGCATGCTATATGATTTCTTGGGAGTTCAAATCCATGATTTTTTGCTGCTGTAATAAATTCTTTATATTTATCAAGCTGATACTTTGCATATGATTTATCAGTTGTGTCTTCAATATTAGCAAAATGGGTTACTAAACCTTCCAGGTTAACGTATTTACACTTTTTTATTTTATTTAAATATTTTGTGAAGTTCCTCAGTAGAATTCCCTGTCTATTTGTACCTGTTTCACATTTTAAATTAATTCTGATATTTTGTTTCCTTTTTTGGGCGATTTTGCAAATTTTATTTACCGATTCCATGTTTGTAACTACATGCACTAAATTATAATCAAAGAGATACTTGATATTGTCAAGATTAACATAACCAAGTACATAAATATCTTTTTTTATACCATATTTTCTAAGTTTTATAGCAGATTCAATCATATGAACACCGTAAGTATCTACCAAATTCTCTTCACTCTCAGTTATTTTCACTGCTTTTTTCATATCGTGACCGTATGCATTTGCTTTGACAACAAACATTAATTTTGAATTATTGGATTTGGATTTAATGTTTTTTAAATTATCGATTAAATTATCTTTTGAAATTTCAATCCAGCTATTGTTTTTCATAAATATCACCCTAATTTGGATAAATATTCTTTTGCTTTTTTCTTTAAAGCCTTTCGATTTGAACTGCTACTTATAAATTTTTTTAAAAATTTTTTCGCATCTGACTTATAATATTCATTATTTTTAGCTAAATTATAATAAATAAATCCTAAACCGTAATAGGTTAAAGGATAATCAGAATCCCTGTATGTGAGAAGTTTTAACTGATCAATTGCATCACGGGATTTGCCTGAATAGTAATATGCCATTGCCAGATTGTATCTAATATAGGAGTTATCATGGTCCGATAGATATGAATGGAAAAATTTAATAGCCTGAGGATAATCTCCCTCCTTCATAAGAAGTTTTGTTAATCTTGTCAATAGATATCTGGAAGAATATCCATTTCTATAAGCATTTAAATAATAATTAACTGCGGAAGAGAAAAATTTCTGTGCATCGTAGTTAAGACCCAAATAATAATTTATATATTTATTATTTGGATATTTATTATATAAATTTCGAAGAATATTTTTGGATGAGGAGTAATTGCCTTTTAAGTAAAAATATCTTCCTTTTAATAATTTGCTCTCAAAGGAGTTTATATTTCTGTTATCAAGTTCTTTTAGATATTTTTTTGCTTTATCTGGGTGTTTCTTGTTTAAGGAATCTCTTGTAAGGGAAATTAAAGTTTTAGTTTCTACATTCTTAAATTTATTTTTCGATGGTTTTTCTTTTTTTATCTCTTTTTTTGATATCCCACAGCTAAATATAAAAAATATAGTTACAATAAATATTATTATATTTTTCATTTCTCCTCCTTTATGATTTAATATTTTTTTCGAATATCCTTTAAAAAGAATACCATGAAAACGGGACTAAATCAATGTATTAATACCAATTATAAATTTGTAATGGATTATATTTGTTTACCCATTATAGGTGTTGAAAAAAACCATAAGACTGGTAATATAAATCTCATGAAACTGGAAACGGAATATCGGGTTATTTATGGAGACACTGATCAGATGGGAGTTGTTTATAACTCTAATTATCTGCGAATGTTTGAAAGAGGAAGAAACGAATATTTCAGACAGTTGAATTTTTCCTACCGGGATTTGGAAAAAAGAAAAAATATTTTAATGCCGGTAGTTGAATCCTACTGTAAATATATAAAAGCAGCAGAGTATGATGATCTTTTAACTATTGTTACCGAAGTTGTTGATTTCTCCAGGGTTAAAATGAAATTTAATTACGAAATAAAAAGGGAAAAAGATTTAATCACAAAAGGGTACACTCTTCATACTTTTATGAAGAATCAAAAAATCCATAAACTTGATAAAAAATTATACTCACATATAAAAAATATTTTGAGTCAAAACAATGAAAACTAAACACTTTAAAAAAATTAATTCTACCAACAAATACTTAATAAAAAAAATAAAAAACAATTCTTTAAATAACTATCCTCAGTGTGTTCGTTCTGACATTCAGACAGAAGGATTGGGACGGCACAATCGAAAATGGGAATCAAAAAAAGGGGGATTATATTTTAGTATAGCGGATAAATTAAATTCAAGAGAGAATATTAAAAAATATCCACTTCATTGCACTGTATTGCTTCATAAAATATTACATAATATGTTTAATATACAGGATTTAAAAATAAAATGGCCAAATGATTTATATTATAAGGATAAAAAACTTGCAGGAGTATTGACCCAAACTGTAATTAGGGAAAACACTGTATTTATAGTTATAGGAATAGGTGTAAATGTTAAAAATAACCCCTCTATAAATAACTCTGTTTCTTTAAAAATTATAGTTCCGAATCTAAAATGTCTGAAATTAAATAATTTGTTTGTGAGATATTTAAAAGAATTTGAGAGTAGAGAGATTAATAAAAGTAAGTTAATCAAGTATATAAATAACTATCTATATGGAAAAAATGAATATAAAACCATCAAAATAGACAATGAAAACGTAGTAGATGCCCAAATAGTAATGGTAAATAATGATTTTTCGTTAAAAATTATAAATAAAAATAATAAAAAAATGAATTTAAATATAGGGGAAGTACTTGAATAATTTTTAATTTTCTTCTTCTTTTAAGCAGTTTTTGCAGATGCCTTTTATACCGATATTAATAGATTCAATTTTATGATTATCTATGTAATCATATTCGAATAACTCATTATCCATATTTATATCATAAAGTTTGTTGCATTTAATACATTTAAAGTGCATATGGTTATGTGTATTGATATCGTATCTCATCTGTTTTTCATCGCAGTGAATTTTTAATAAAAGTCCCTTTTTATGAAAAAGTTTAACTGTATTATACACTGTTGTTTTTGAAAGGGTAGGGTTGGAATCCTTCAAATCGTTATATATCTGATCTATACTCGGATGAATTTGATTTTCCTTTAGATACCTGTATATTATAAGGCGTTGATAGGAAGGGTTTATATCATTTTTTTCTAAAATTTCCTTAATTGTTTTCATATCGAATAGATAATAGCATTTAGAATTAAAAAATCAAGAAATTTATAATAAATACAATTTGTTCCTTGACAAACAAAAGAAAGGGTTTATATTAATACAAAGGAGGTTAGTGAATGCTAACTAATATGAATTCAGGTTTTACAAACAGGCAGATGGAGATACTAAATTCAGCTCTGGATATAATATCAGAAAGGGGTATCGAAAATCTTACTATGAAAAATATAGGGAGAGAGTTAAATATTTCTGATGCAGCTTTATATAAGCATTTTAAAAGTAAAAGTGAAATCTTTTTGGGTATTGCTTCAATATTTGAAACAGAATCCAATGATATTTTAGAAAAAATTATTAATAGAGATATGAGATGTTTTGAAAAAATCAGATCTTTCTTTTTAAATAGAATAAAGAAATTTTCTAATAATAAGTCTACAACAATAGTTCTTTTTTCAAGCGAGATTATTGAAGATAAAAATTTTAAAAGAAAAATATTTAATATCATGAAAAACCACAAAAAATTACTAATTGGAGAGATTAAAAAGGGGCAGCAAAAGGATGAAATTGTTAATATTGAACCCGAACATCTGTTTAATATGATTATGGGAAGCTTAAGGCTTTTAGTAGAAAGATGGAGATTAAGCAATTTTAAATTTGATCTTAAAAATGAAGCTAATAATCTCTGGAATAGTCTATATAAGATAATGAAAAAATAATTTTTTTAAATAAAAGGTTAGTAAGTGCTAACTAATGGAGGTAGGGTATGAAAAGAGAAGTTGTAAAGATTGATAGAGAAAGTTGTAATGGATGTGGAAAATGTATCCCCAATTGTCCTGAAGGGGCATTAAAGATTATTGATGGCAAAGCAACTTTGGTAAGTGATATATACTGCGATGGTCTTGGAGCATGTATAGGGGAGTGTCCTAAAAATGCAATTACAATAGAGAAGAGAGAAACAGATCCTTACGATGAAAAAAAGGTTATGGAAAATATTGTACAGGAAGGTGAAAATGTTATAAAAGCTCACTTAAAACACTTAAAAGAGCATAATGAGAAAAAATTATACAAAGAGGCCTTAAATTATTTGGAAGAAAAAAATATAAAAAACCCTTTAAAGGATAAAAGGGGTAAAAAAAATATAGAAAACTTTGTTTGTCCGGGAACTGCTCAAAAGAGAATTGAAAAATCAGAAAAAAATATGAAAAAAAATAAAAATAAAGATTTAATTTCACAGTTAAGTCAGTGGCCGGTTCAGCTCCATTTATTAAATCCTAATGCTGGTTATCTAGATAATGCGGATCTTTTAATTTCGGCTGACTGTGTACCGTATGCTTATGCAAATTTCCACAATAGATTTTTAAAGGATAAAATTGCAATTACACTCTGTCCTAAACTTGATAGAGGTCTAGAAAATTATAAAAAAAAATTAAATCACATTTTTAAAAATAAAAATATAAATTCTTTAACAGTTCTAAACATGGAGGTTCCATGCTGTAAGGGAATATTGAATATAGTTGAGAGAGCCTTGAAATCATCGGGTGAGTTTGTAATAATAAAAAATTACACTATCACCCTTGAAGGCGAAATTGCCTGAAAGGAGGTATCTAATGAGAATTAAAAATAGCAAAAATATTGATGGGTTTGAAAATATGCATGAGATTGAAAAGGCATCTAAGCTCTTAAATAAAGAATATGCCCAAATAATACAGATGAATCTTAATCCCAATGACAAAGTACTTGATCATAAAACACCTGTAGATGTATCGTTCTACATTATTAAAGGTACTGTATTGATGAAGATAGGAGAAGAAGAAAAGCAGGTTGAAGAGGGCGATCTGATAGAGAGTCCGAAAAATATAGTCCATAGTTTTGAAAATAATTCGAACAAAAGTGCGAAAGTTTTGGTAATTAAACATATGAAATCTAATTAAGGAGGTTTTTATGGAAAAGCAGATGTTTTGTTTTCAATGTCAGGAAACAGCTAAAAATGAAGGGTGTACAGTTCGAGGAGTATGCGGTAAAAAACCTGAAGAAGCCAACATGATGGATTTGTTGATTTTTGTTATTAGAGGAATATCTTTTTATGCTGATAGACTGGATAATATTGATGAAGACACCGGCGAATTTATTATGAGAGGTTTATTTTCAACAATTACCAATGTTAATTTCAGTGAAGATAGAATTTATGAATATGTAAAAGAAGGGTTTGAAATTAGAGAAAAAGTAGCTGATAAAGCAGGAAATATCGATGAAGACTTACCAGAAGAGGCAACATGGTATTCCGATGATATGGATGAAATCAGAGAGAAAGCAAAAAAAGTAGGTGTTTTAACAACAGAAAATGAAGATATCCGTTCATTAAGAGAGTTGCTAACACTTGGAATAAAGGGAATGTCGGCATATTATCATCATGCATATGTTTTAGGAAGATATAAGGATAAAATTACCAGCTTTATTGTAAAGGGATTAAAAGCTACTATTGATGACAGTCTGGGTGTAGATGACCTTGTTGGTCTTGTTATGGAATGCGGAGACTATGCAGTTGAAACTATGAAACTTCTAGATGAAGCAAATACTTCTGAATACGGACATCCTGAACCAACAGAAGTAAATATAGGCGTAAGGGATAATCCGGGAATATTGATAAGCGGACACGATCTAAAAGATCTGGAAGAATTACTGGAACAGACAAAAGGTACCGGTGTAGATGTATATACACATGGAGAGATGCTGCCAGCCAACTCATATCCATATTTTAAAAAATATGATCATTTTGTTGGGAATTATGGAAATTCATGGTGGAAACAAAAAGATGAATTCGAAAAATTTAACGGTCCTATCTTAATGACAACAAACTGTCTCGTACCGCCAAAAGATACCTATAGTGATAAGGTATTTACAACAAGTGTTGTAGGGTTTGATGGTTTAAAACACATACCCGATAGAGAAGAAGGTGGACAGAAAGATTTTTCCGAAATTATAGAAATGGCAAAAAAATGTGATTCACCTGAAGAGATTGAAAATGGCACAATCTGGGGCGGATTTGCAAGAAATGCTGTTATGAATGTAGCAGATAAGGTTATTGAAGCTGTTCAAAACGGAGATATAAGCAAATTTGTTGTTATGGCAGGTTGTGATGGAAGATTTAAGGATAGAGAATACTATACTGAAGTTGCAAAAAAACTTCCGGAGGATACAGTAATACTAACTGCAGGATGTGCAAAATACCGTTATAACAAATTGGACCTAGGTGATATTGGAGGAATTCCAAGGGTGCTTGATGCAGGACAGTGTAACGATTCTTATTCACTTGCTTATATAGCACT
>CAZMFS010000081.1:0-7545 GCA_964565585.1 uncultured bacterium | reverse complement strand
TATCCCTGATTCTTCTTCTATTTCAACTTCTATCTCAAGATCTTCATCCTCAGCTTTTTCAGTTCGTGTTTGTTCAGCTTCTGCTTCCTCCATTTTGCTTACAATTTTTCGATACAATTTATCATTTTCAAATATATCCTTGTTATTTATTTTTGATATATATTCATATGCCCGGGCAAAGGATTGCTGTTTAAAATAAGCCACAGCTATATTGTAGTATATAGCATCTCTTTCATCCTGTGTGATTTCTTTTGAAGATAAAACCTCATGAAACTCTTCAATCGCAGATTCATATTCTTCTTTTTCAATTAAGCATTGAGCAAGAAGATTTAAGCTTTTAATTCTGTATTCATCTATTAATGATAGTTTTCTAAACTCTTCTATAGCACTATCTATAAGCCCCATTTCCTTAAAACCGATTGCCATGTCATATCTATTCTGGGGATCCCCGCCTAACTGCTCCTCTATACCTTTTTTAAAACTTGATATTACATCATCAATCTTTGGAATTAAGTCCGATGATTGCTCATCTATCTCTGTTAAGAGGCTTTTTTGTTTGTTTAATTCCTGGTTATAGCTTTGAAACATATCTTGAAGAGCAGATTCAAGTTCAGAAGTTTTGCTGGTTTCCTGTTCGGTAGATTTAATCTCACCATTTTCAACCTTGAGTTCATCCTTGTTTTTATTCTTTTTAACAGAGTCCAGATCAACATTTAATTTATCCTTCATTTTATCCTGCTGAGAAACTTCTACATCTTCAAGTTCAACGCCCATTTTATCATCTCTTTTCTCTGTTGATGTATGCTTATCACCCTGATTTAGATAATTTTTAGCTTCTGTATTATCGGGATCATATTTAAGAATTTCCTGATAAATCATTTCCGCCCGTTCAGGCTTCTGATCCTTTAGGATTTCTCCCATTTCCAAATATTCTTCCACCAATCGATCTGTTTTATCCTGTTCCTTATATATTTCCACCAGCTTAACTCTTGCCGGCATTTTTTGTTCATCTTTTTCGATAATTTTTCTCAGTAATTTCTCAGATTTTTTAAGATTATTATTATCAAACAACGTATTTGCCATGTCCAAAGCAGTATTTAATGCGGTCTCCTTTTTGGAATTTTTATATAAATAATCAATATAATCATTAAATATATTAAAATATACATCGTTATCCAGTAAATTATTATCTTTGGAGATTTTGGTCAGGTTATTGAAAACCTCAACCAGTTTTTCTTCCTTATCATCGTTTAATAAACCATAAAATATATTTTGATATATCTCCAGCATTTTCTGATAATTTTCTACATAATGATACAACCCAGCCAGTTTTCTTTTTAATTCCTGATTATCTGGATTAATATCAACAATCTTTTCATATGCCGGTATAGCTTTTTTTATCTCCTCATTGCGCATATAATATTCACTGTATTCATTATAGTAATATTCTGCTTCGGATTCAGAACCGATTTTTACATAGAGATCTCCAATATTCATTTTTAAATTAACATCATTTTTTTCTCTTAGCATTTTCTTATAAATTGCTATTGCGTTCTGATAGAAACCTTTTTTTTCATAGTAGTCGGCTACATTCTGAAAAACATCCATAGCCTTATCAACGTTTCCCATTTTCAAATATGTATCTCCTAATTTATTCAATATTTTGGGGTCGTTACCCTGTGAGGAAAGAAGATTTCTATAAATTCTTATAGCTTTATTAAATTGTTCTTTTTGTATATATTTGGAAGCTTTGAGTAACTGTTTATTGGTATTTGCCATAAATAATTATTCCTCCTCCCACATATCAGACATATCCGAAGAATCGATTCCCTGTACTTTAAGTTTAAAATCATCCGGATTACTGGATTGTTTTAAAGCTTCCTCCAGAGTTATTAATCCTTTTTGATACAATTCCATTATTGATTGATCAAATGTCTGCATTCCATACTGATCGCCTTTTTTAATAGCCCCATGTATTTTATAAGTTTCTTTCTTATCTTTAATCATATCCTGAACATGTGGGGTATTTATCAATAATTCAACTGCAGGGACTCTACCTACCCCGCTTGCTTTTTTTATCAATCTAAGAGATATCACAGCTCTTAACGTTGATGCCAGCTGTATTCTAATTTGTTCCTGCTGATGGGGTGGATAATATCCTATTATTCTATTTATTGTTTGAACTGCATTCGTGGTATGTAGTGTACTCATAACAAGATGTCCGGTATCTGCAGCAGTTATTGCTGTACCTATAGTTTCCTTATCTCTCATTTCTCCTATCATTATTACATCAGGATCCTGTCTTAATATTCTTCTCAATGCCTGGGAAAAACTCTCAGTATCCGCTCCTACTTCTCTTTGATTTATTATACTTTTTTTATCTTTAAAAAGAAATTCGATAGGATCCTCAATTGTTATAATATGCTTTCTTTCTATAGAGTTTATATAATCAATCATTGAAGCTAAGGTAGTTGACTTTCCACTTCCTGTAGTTCCTGTAACCAAAATAAGCCCTCTTGGAGCAAGAGCCAACGATTTTAATTTCGAAGGAAGATTTAACTCATCAATATTTTTTATATCTACTGATATTTTTCTTAACGCTATTGCTACAGCTCCTCTTGCGATAAAGCAGTTAACTCTAAATCTTCCCATACCTCTAATACCAACAGAAAAATCAAGCTCTTTCTCCTTTTCGAATCGTTCAAATTGTTCATCGCTCATAAACTGTTTTGCAATAGTAAATGTATGTTCTGGAGCTAAATCTTTATCATTTATTGGTTCAAGACTACCATCAATTCTTAACATAGGCGGGCTACCAACCTTAAAATGTAAATCTGAAGCCCCTTTATCAAGCATTTTTCGGAGAATTTCATATAGTTTCATTTATTAACCCTTTCGACATATTCTCCACTTCTGGTATCAACTTTAATTACCTCGTTTCTTTCAATAAACAATGGAACCTTAACCTTTAGGCCTGTTTCTAGTGTCGCCTCTTTAGATGCTCCGGAAACAGTATCTCCCTTTACAGCAGGCTTTGTTTCAGCAATTTCCAGATTAACAAAAGTTGGAAGTTTAACACCAAGAGGTTTATCTCCATACATAAGCAGTTCAACTTCCATTTGTTCCTTCAGGTAATCTTTAATATCCTCCACCATATTTTCTGAAAGAGGTAACTGTTCATAAGTTTCCATTATCATAAAATAATATAAATCATTATTTTCATATAAATATTGAGCTTTTCTAAGTTCAAGTCTTACTTCGTTAACTTTATCGGATTGTTTATAAGTCTTTTTAACAGTTTTCCCTGTATCCACATGCTTTAATGTAACACGGCAAAATGCTTTACCTTTTCCCGGTTTTACATGATCGGCTTCCACAACCCAATACAGTTTATCTTCTTCTTTAATAGCCATTCCCGTTCTTATATCATTAATTCCTACAACTCCCATTCTACAATTTCTCCTCTTTTTTTATCTTAGTTCATTTCTAAACATTTTTGTTATTTTATATAAATAATATCTAGCCACTTTTACATTTACAGCATGAGTACAAACCATACCAACAAAATAGTCCTCTGTTACCATTCTCACCAGTATAATATAATTTTTTGTAATTGTTATATCTTCCCTTATTTTACCTATTTTCATATCCCTTAAAACATTAGATTTGCTTACAAGATAGCTGGTAATTTTCTCATCTCCTAAATCCACATCCGGTGGTAAAACATTATCAGTCGAATTAGCTATACCCAAGCCATCAGCTCCGCAAAATGTGATATAGATAGCTCCTTTAACTTTATCCATAACTTCATCTAAGACTTTTTTATACTCCATCTTTTCTCCCTTATTTATAGATTATTTAGCCATTCTTCCAAATCATCGTCACTATCTTTATCTTTTTCTTCTTTCTTTTTCTCTTTAATAACCTCATCTAAATTTTCCTCTTCTTCATTTTCTCCCAGCGAAATGTTTCTTAACCCATCAAGATCAGTATCCTCTTCTATTTCTTCTTCGGGTTCCTCTTCAAATTCGAGTTCTTCAATTTCTTCATCTTCATCAATAATTGTATCTTCTTCAACTTCACCTAATTCTTCTTCAATATCCCCATCATCAATCTCCAGCTCTTTTTGCCCGTTAAAAGATTCATCATCCTCACTTGAATCAATTTCCAGTTTTTCAGATTCAAGCTTCTTATTTCCATTAAATTTATTATTTTCTTCAACAATTTTTTCATCTTCTATATCAACTTCGTCATTTCCTTCAAATTTTGAATCCATATCTTCTTCAATTGTCAAATCTTCTTCACTATCAAGCTTAACATTTTTACTTCCATCTAACAGGTCATCATCAGACTCCTCCTGCTGCTGTTTTTCCTCCAACTCTGAAGCGATTTCATCATCTTCAATTCTTTTCTTTTCTTTCTTTTTTGCTTCTTTGCTTTTTTCATTCTTATCCATAGTTTCTTCAGCCTCTTTAATTAGATCATTGAAATCTTCTTCATCATCCAACTCATCCTCCAAGGAATAATACGCTTCATCCCGAACGGAGAACTCATCTTCATTTTCATCTTTTTTATCTTTTTTCGAGTCCTCTTGTTCTTTTTTATTTTGGCCTAAAATCTGGCCTGCCTGCTTTTCTTTTTCTATTTGTTCATCTTCGTCTAATGATTCTTCTTTTTCATAGTCTTCAAGGGTTTTTTGTCTTTCAATTTCTGCTCCACTTTCTTCTAAATCTTCATATTCTCCTCCAGCACCTTTTTCTTCATATTCTTTTTCCATTTCCTCAATATCCTGTTTTTTCTCAAGATCCAGGGACTCATCAGATTCTTCTGCATTATTACCCATTATTCCACCATATCCAACCACCTTTTCTGTATCAGAAACTTCAACATCTTCTTCTTCATCTTCTGGAACGATTTCCTGCTCCGTGGTTTCTACAGAGAAATCTCCCATCTCCACGGATTCCTCATCTACCTGGTTTTCAAAGAATTCCTGGTTCCCCATTATTGATGTGGAGCCGTCAACCTCTTCTTCTGGTTCCGACTGATCATCAGTACCGATAATATCTCTACCTTCAATTTCATAACCTTCCTGTTCGAGATCATTATCTTCAATTTTGTTGTTTATAAAACTAGCTTCTTTATCAAAGCCAGCCATATGATAAACATCAGCCTGAAACTTTGAATAATTGTATATATTATCCATTATTTTTTTTACAATCTCTTTTCTTGAAGGAAAATTTTCAAGCTTTAAATCAAAACCGGTAGTTTCCTTTGCCTGCTTTACTGATTGTTCTGTTACGCCATCATTCTTGATTTCATTTTTTGATTCTTTTTCGTTTGCACTTTCTTTTTCTTCATGATGGGTTTGAACCTCTGTTTCGATTTCATCGGTTTCAGGTTCATCATATTCGTATTCTTCAGCAACTTCGTGCTGCTGTTCTTCTTCTGGACTATTCAGGTCATTCTCCAAGTCCCATTTTTGTTCATTTGTCTGTTCTTCTGCTTCTTGTTTTGAATCCTCATTTAAATGATCTTTGATTTCTGAATATTTCTCCTTATAATCCTGATTCATAGGATCAAGAAACAGCAACTTGTCATATACCTTCTCGGCCTCAGCATAATTTTGTTCGCTTATATATATTTCTCCAAGACCCTTTAAAGCAGTAGCATTATCAGAGCTTACTTCCAAAACTTCCTCAAACTTATCTTTTGCTTCTTTATAATCACCTTTTTTCATCAAACTTTTCGCTAATAATACTTTTCCAGGGGTGAAATTAGGCAATTCCTCAACTCCATCTTTAGCTACTTCTAAAGCTTCATCAATTTCTCCCCGGGATAAAAGAGCATTTCCTAAAGAAACAAATGCACGGGGATCCTTCTTAATTGATTTTACATATTTTTTTAATTCCGGGTCGTCATATAACTCTTTATTATAGTCCATAGTTACTACCCCCTTATTCTTATTAAATATATCAATAATATATCAAATGTCAATATATTTAACTCTAATTTACCTACATTTAATCATAATATATCTCTTCAGTATCTAAAAACATTTTGTCCTTGGAAAATTCTTCAACAACCTTTTCATATCCTCGCTTTCCCATCTTCTCTCTCAATTCTTTATTATAATATAAAATTTCTAACTTTTCTACAGCATTATCAATATTTCCAGGGGGATACAAAAATCCATTGATGCCATTTTTTACAATCTCCTGATTTCCATCAACCTTTGTTACCAGTGCCGGTTTCTTTTGGAGATGTGCTTCAATAATTGCTATAGGTAATCCTTCCCAGAGTGAGGTCAAAGTAAAAACATCACTTATTGCAACATAAGGTCTAATATCATCTTTCCACCCTGTTAATATAACATTTTTATCAAGATTCAGTTCCGAAATTTTTCTTTCTATTTTCTTTCTTAGTTTACCATCCCCTACTAGAAAGAAATATATGTTTTTATTTAACTTTTTTATTAATTTATTTGCAATTTTAATAAAATCCAGAGGGTTTTTCTGTTTTTTGAAGCAGGATACCTGTGTGATAACAAAGGAATCCTTTTTAATACCATATCTGTCTTTTAATCTTTTTTTCTTTTTTACATCCTTATAATTAATAAAATACTCTATGTCTGCAGCGGCTCTTACAAGTTTGTATTGCTTCTTTTTGCCAATATTATTTTCCAAACCTTTTTTTATATCCATCCTGGTAACCGCTACTAGATAATCTGCTAAATGGGCAGCGTATCTTTCTAAATTTTTGTATAATTGATTAACAATAGGATTTTTAAAATCATTGAAAGCAAACTCATGAATTGTATGCACGATTTTATCCACATTATTCATGTGAGCAGCCAATCTTCCCAGAATACCAGCCTTAGAAGAATGAGTATGAACAATATCAATATCATGATTTTTTATAAAATTATTCATAAATATAAGAGCCTTAAAATCTTTTAAAGGTGCAATTTTCCTTACAAGATAGGGGTTTGCAATAAAATTGTCATTTAACATTTCTTTTGCTTTTGAATTTAATTGACCGGTACTACCACTCATTAAATAAACATTATTTTCTTTCTTAAAATGTCCGGCCAAATCCAAGCAAACTTTTTGAGCCCCTCCAAGTTCAAGCTTTGTAATTATGTATAATATATTCATTTATCCCTCCATTATCTAATTATTTATCTCATCCAAAAATTTTTCTTCATCCCAGATATCAACATTTTTCTTTTGTGCCTTCTGGTACTTGGAACCCGGATTTTTACCCACCACCAGAACATCAGTATTTCCACTAACAGATGAAATAGCATATCCTCCGTAGTCTTCTACTTTTTGTTGTGCTTTGGATCGTGTCATGCTTTCTAACTTTCCAGTAAATACAAACTGCATATTATTAAACTTTTTATTGTCATTATAATTTTTTTGAATCTCAAGAATTTTTCTCAAATCTTTAATCTCCTCAAGATTTTTTCTGTTTTCCATAAATTGAACAACACTTTCTGCAATCTTATCTCCTATACCTTCAATTCTAGTTAAATCTTTTCTTGAA
>CAZMFS010000080.1:0-7587 GCA_964565585.1 uncultured bacterium | reverse complement strand
CAGATGCAATTAGTCTGGAGAATAAACTAATAATCAAAAAAGGAGTTGATTATGAAAAATAAAATTAAATTATTTCTAATAATTATGCTATTATTTACATCAACATTTACTTTAATTGCAGAACTTGATAGCTTCAATTATGCCGAAAAACTATATAAAGATGAGTTTTATGATTTGGCAGTGGATGAATATAAAAACTTTATAGATAACAATCCCCAGGATGAAAGGGCAGAAAAAGCTTACTACAAACTGCTTTTATCCTATTTAAAACTAGAAAATTTTAAAAAGATATTGTACAACGCACCAAAATTTTTACAGCAGTACAGCAAAAGCAGCTATAGAGGAGATGTTCTTTATTTCTTATCCAAATCATATTTTGAAGAAGGTTTGCTGGATAAGTCAGAAAAAATGTTAAAAAGGATAAAGAAATACAATAAGGACAGCAACTTTTATGTGGATTCAATATATCTTTTAACAAAAATTAATAAAGCCAATGATAATATCGATAATTATGAAAAAAACCTCAAATATTTACTAAACTTATCATCGGATCAGAATATTTTGAAAAAAATCTACAAGGAACTTGTTTATCTCTATTACAAAAAGAATGACTATAATTTGAGTCTGGAATATTTAAACCAGTTAAGTGAACAGGATCTTGAAAATGGGGAATGGTTGTGGCTCAAAAGCGACATATTTTTTCAAAAATCCGAATATAATAAATCCCTACGCAGTATTAATTCGTTAATAAAAAAATACTCAAATACCAAATATTATCTTTATGCCCTTAAACTTAAAGGGGATATATATCGAATAAGAAAAAATTACACCCTAGCTTTAAAAAATTATCAACTAGTTCTAGATAAAAACCCAAACAACAAATATGCCGACGATGCATTAAAAAGCATGATAGATATCTACAATAAAATAGGAAAGAACCAAAAAACAGTTGAACAAATGAAATACTTTATAAAGGCTTACCCAAAAAGCAATTACAGAGATTATATACTAAATTCAATTATAAAACATTTTAAGGAAAAAGATGATGTTGACAACACGATTAAATATTATGATAAGTATTTAGAAAATATAGATTCAGAAGAAAAATATGTAACAATTCTTTTGGATAAAGTCAAATTCATGAATCAGCACACTATGTATAAAAAATCTATAAACAGTCTAATAGATTTTGTACAAAGCCATGGAAACTCAAAAATGGTTCCCTATCTCACCTATAAAATCGGCCTTCTGTACGGGGAAAAACTAAAGGATTATGATAGAGCAATAACCACTCTGACTCAAATACTAAACGACAAGGATTATGGGGATAAAGCATATTTTAAAATCGGTTTATATTATGAAAAGCAGGATAGAATACAAAAAGCAATTTCAAATTATAAGAAGATACAGAAGAAGTATGATTTTTCACCATTTACAGCAAAAGCTAAAAATAGAATTAAGTATCTCGAAAAATATATTCTCACTGATAAAACAACAGCCATAAACAAATTTGATTCACTGCTAAGCAGAATAAAAAAAGAAAAAGATGTTAAAATAAACGAAGAAAGAGCGGATATTTTCTTTTATCTGAAAAATTTTTCAAAAGCTTATAGCTATTATTCAGAACTTAATAATAAAAATGAAAATTATTTTAAATCATATGTTTATAAAAATCTAAAAGAAGGTCGTTCTAAAAAATCTATACAGAAATTTATGATAGATAATTTAGATCAAAACAGCCAGGTACTTAATGACCTTTATAAAGATGTTTTGATATTTTATGAAATTACCAACCAGATAGACATATCCGATTTTAGATTTTACTTTAGCAATTTTGACAATTCGGATAATGAAATTATTCTTACATATATAGACTTTTTAATCGATAATGAAAAAAAGAAAGAAATACTCGATTTTACACCCCCTGAAGAAATTTCCCCACAAAATAAAAAATATTTATCCGCTTTAAAATATTATTACAACAACAATTACGGGGAGGCAAAAAAGGAATTTGAAACACTGTTGAATAAAAAATTCAAAAACAAGGAAATAATCTATTACTATCTATCAAAGATCTCATATATTACCGGAGAACTAAATAAAAGTGAAAATTATGTTTTAAAAATAAAAAACAATCTTGAATTAAAAATAAAAGCAAGCATTCTACTTTCCAAAATATATTACCAAAAAGAGAGGTACGAAAAAACTGTGTTCAACCTGTATAATGTTCTTCAGAGAAAAAATCAATACTACAACGATTATAAAATAATGTCTATTTATCTGGACTCACTGAAAAAAACAGACCAGTCAAATTTAATTAGACTAACCTTAAATAAAATTAAAAATAAAAATGAAAAATTAAAAGCATTAAAAGGGGTAAATTTCATAGAGATAGGCAATACCCAAAAAGGAGAAAATCTACTTAAAAATCTCAATGGGAAAGATGCTAAGACAAAACTTTATGAATATTATAAAAACAACAAAATGTGGGATAAAATAATAGAATATTTCAATAAAAACAAACCCTACGATGTTAGCAGGTTGATAATAGCATACTTAAAAATGGACAACATAAAAAGAGCTTCAAGCTTATACAATACCTATAACAACAGTATTACCAGTTATAAACCTGAACTGCTTTATTATTTTGGAGAAACCTATTATCTAAAGAAAAAAAATCTTAAAAAAGCCAGGAACTACTTTGACAAAATAGTAGAGAACTACAAAGATTCCAACTGGATCGATAACACACTTTATATGATTGGAAATATTCATAACTCCAATAACAGCTTTAAAAAGGCTGAAAAAACATATAAGGATATAATAGAAAAATATCCTACTACCGATTTGATAACTAAAATTCAGCTTTCTCTTGGAGAATTATACTACAAACAGGGTAGCTTTAAAAAGGCCATAGATTATTTTAAAAAATCTTATAATAATTCCAATAATCTTAATACCTACTACAACATCGGCCTTGCATATAAAAAATTAAAAAAGTACCAAGAAGCAGAAAAAGTATTTAGAACAATTGCTCAAAAAGATCTTGATACTGATTTATATTACAATGCATATATAAATTATGCCTATGTTTTAATTGATCAAAACAAGTTAAATGAAGCTATTGATACCCTTGAAACCTTAATAGATACTGCACCTTTAAAATACAATCTTGAAATTCAATTTCACATAGGAGATTGCTACTTTAAAAAGAGAAAATATAAAAAAGCAATAAGGGAGTATCTAAAGGTGAAATATTATTACAACAAGAAAAACGAGTCCAACTTTCAATGGCTAATTACTTCCCTCTTTAAAGCTGGTAAAACATATGAAATAATGAATAAATTTAACAAAGCGATAAATTTATACAAACACATTACCGATATAACAGGTAAAAATACAACATACTATAAAACTGCAATTAATAGAATTGAACAATTAAAGAATTATTGATTAATGTTGAATAGATAACTCATATTGGTATAATAATTACGATAAAAATAAAAAAGGATTTGGTAGTTAATGGATAAACAGAAATACAGTTATGAAATTAAATTAAAAAATACAAAAACATCAATATATCTAACTGTAAAAATTAAAAGTAAAGATAATAAGGATATAAGATGGAGCAATCTCCAGAATAGCCTTCATGAATACATCCACCAGCCAAATACCATGGAGCAGGAGTTTTTCTTTCAGGATAGGATTATAGAAAAAATTGGATTGCTGGATGAAAACAACCAGGAAATTATTGATCACATTCTTAAATACGCTAAATGTTTTGAAGAAAAATTTATTTTGCATGATCAGTATGTAAGAGATCTTCTGAATCTTCTCATCGACTACCCTGGAGTCTACTCTCTGGATACCAAGGAAAAATTAAAAGTAAAGGATAACTACCAGAGAATCAAACTAAAAATAAAAGGAAATCAAAACTATATAAAAATCAAACCTCAGGAGGACAAACCTTCTCAGTTATATAAATTTAAAGGGGAAAACTGGTACAGATACGGTAACACTATAGGAAAATTGATCTCGGCTTATTCTAAAAACATCTGGGAAGAAATTTTAACAAAGGGCAAAACATTTAGTGAAAAAGAACTTTTTAATTTTGCAAATCATTACAAATCCTACTGGCAGAGATATATAGATTTTAAGTGGAGTGAAAATCTTAGAAGAATTCGTATACTTGATAATAACTTAAAAATCAAACTGCTTCTGGATTATAAAGAAGGTGAAATTAAGGTAAGACCTCTTTATTACTATGGAGAATTTAAATTTCATTACGAGGATATTATTAAAAAAGGTTCCTATATAGTTCAATATGAGAATAAAAATCTATTCTTCATTAAAAGAGAACCTAAAAAGGAACGACGTTTATTCTTATTCTTTTTTAAATACAACTTTAAATGGGAAAAAGATTCTTTTGTTCTCAAAAATGATAAGAAAATAATTAACTTTTTAACCGAAGGATTTGATAAAATTCCTACAGAATGGAATAAAAAATTAACAATTAACTTTAGAAAAATAAGAATATTTGATATAACCGTCAGACCGGTATTCAACATAGATCTTCAAAAAGATAAAAGCAACTTCTCAATTAACTTAAAGACAAGATTGGAAGAAGAGCACGAAATAGACCCTGAAAAAATAAAAGAAAATGTATTAAATGAAAAAAAATACATTAAAGTAACCAATTTTAAAATTTACAAAATAAAGAATCTGGATGAAGTCAAAGATGCCTTTGACAGCCTAACTGATACATTCAATTTTGATTTTCAAGATGAAAAAATATATGCAAATAACATTTACTTTCTCCCCCACCTTACCCAGCACCTTAACAAGTATGAAAATATTGAATTAGAAGGGGACAACGAATTCAGGGAAATGTATAAAGAAATGATGAATGTCAAGGGAGTTAAAAAAGTTCCAATTCCTAAGGACCTTGATGAAAGATTGAGGGATTATCAAAAAAAGGGATATTACTGGTTGAGGTTCTTACACAGATACAAGCTTTCAGGAATTCTTGCCGATGATATGGGACTGGGAAAAACTGTACAGGCCATTACACTCATAAAAAGCATTGATACTACTGTACCATCTCTAGTTGTTTGTCCTAAATCACTCATGCATAACTGGTACAAAGAATTCCAGAAATTCACTCCTGAAATGAATGTTTTAATTATTGAGGGTAATCGATCCAGAAGAAGAGAATTGATAAAAAAATATTATAATAAAAATTATGATGTTTTCATCACTTCCTATTCATTATTGAGAAACGACATAGATCATTATCAGGATAAAAATTATTACTTTACAATTCTTGATGAAGCTCAGCATATAAAAAATTATAAAACCAAAAGAGCTAAAAGTGTAAAAAAACTAAATTCAAATTTTAGATATGTATTAACAGGAACACCGATGGAAAATTCCCTGATGGAGCTATGGTCAATATTTGATTTTATTATGCCCGGCTATCTTGGAACCTACAGGCAGTTTTCCAATTACTACAACAAGGCTATTACCCAGGAAAATGATGAAGAAGTATTGAAAGAATTAAATATGAAAATAAAACCTTTTGTATTAAGAAGAACCAAGGATGAAGTTCTGAAAGAACTTCCCCCAAAAATTGTTCAGGTAAGCTCCATACCCTTAAATCAAAAACAGGATAGACTTTATAATAATGTTCTTTCAGAAATGAAGAAAAAAATATTTGGTATGATAGAACAAAACGGATATAACAAGAGCAGAATGCATATTTTGAGTGCCCTAACAAAACTAAGGCAGCTATGTAACCATCCGGGAATGATCTATCCAGAATTAAAGGATAAATTTTTCCTCTCCTCCAAAATGGAACTTCTTCATGAAATACTTCAGGAATCAATTGAGGGAGAGCACAGAATTTTACTTTTCAGTCAGTTTGTCAAAATGCTCCATATAATACGAAACTATTTAAGAAAAAGAAACATAAACTATGAGTATATGGACGGTAAATCCACGAAACGACTGGATATTGTGGAAAACTTCAATAATAATGAAGATATACCTATTTTTTTGGTTAGCTTAAAGGCAGGAGGCACAGGCCTTAATATAACAGGTGCTGATACAGTAATTCATTTTGATCCCTGGTGGAACCCGATGGTTGAACAGCAGGCAACTGACCGGGCACATAGAATTGGTCAAACAAAAGTTGTTAATGTATATAAATTTATTACCGAAGATACCGTAGAAGAGAAAATAATGAAGTTACAGGAGGAGAAAAAGGACCTTTTTCATTCCTTAGATTTTACGGATCAAAGTTTCTTAAAAACAATGGACTGGGATGATTTAAAAATCCTCTTTGAATGAATATAATATATGTAGTAAATTATTAAAAATTAATTATTATTTTTAATTTTATATAAGAAAGGGGTATATTATGTATAGAAAGCCGTATGCTTCTGGAAGCTTTTATCCTTCAAACGAAAATGCAGTAAATGATTTTATTAGCAGCATAACTCAGAATACGGATCTGGACAAAAAAAACATAAAGGGAGTTATTCTCCCCCATGCCGGATGGGTGTTCTCAGGTAAAACTGCTTTAAAAACATTACTGAGGGTAAAAAATATTGAAAAAATAGATACATTTATCCTATTTGGAGCCGTACATACTACCTATCTAAATAAACCTGTTCTATTTCATAAAGGTAAATGGGGAACTCCTCTGGGAAATATGGATATAGATGAAAAATTAATAAAAAAATATAACCTTGATAATTATTTTGAATGTGCTCCCAAAAAACATAAAGGAGAACATTCGATAGAAGTTCAGCTTCCATTTTTAAAATATTTAAACGATTCTTCAAAAATTATACCTATCTCTATACCCAATTCCATAGACGACTCTCTGGATAGATATATTAATTTACTTGAAAATTTAAAAAGTGAAAATATCCTTTTCATTGCCTCTACTGATTTAACCCACTACGGAAGAAGATTCGATTATGCCCCCGAAGGAACCGGCAGGGATGCCCTAAACTGGGTCAAACATACAAAAGATCCGAATTTTATTAACATAATTAAAAATAAAAACTACAAACAAATTATTGAATACTCAAATAATAATAATTCTGCATGCGGTGCCGGAGGTGTAGCTTTACTAACGGGATTATTAAGAAACATGAAGGTAAATCTGGAAGAATATACTACCAGTACTGATGAATACGAGGAAGCTGGAACAGGCTCCTTTGTTACCTATGCAGGAATTTCTTTTGAGAAAAAGTAGACAGTAAACTATATAATGTGATACTATATTAAGGGAGGATTTCTATGCTAAAAAATCTGATAAAAAAGAATAGAAGTTATAGAAGGTTTCATGAGGACTATAAAATCGATAGAGAAACTCTAGTTTCTCTTGTAAAACTCGCCAGGTTTTCGGCTTCAGGTATGAATAAACAGCCGATTAAATTTTACCTGTCAAATGAAAAAAGTACAAATAATAAAATATTTCCAGCTCTATCGTGGGCTGGTTCATTAAAAAACTGGAACGGTCCACAAAAAGGCGAAAGACCTTCTGCTTATATCGTTCTTTTAGGTGATAAAAATATA
>CAZMFS010000079.1:0-7605 GCA_964565585.1 uncultured bacterium | reverse complement strand
CGGGTAATTAAAAAATTATATAAACTGGGAGCAAAAAATATTTTAATTAAGGGGGTTGAAAAAACCGATAATAAAATTACCGATTTATTGTTTAATGGTGAAGAAATAGTTAAAATAGATTCAGAATACATAAAAACAAAAGATACACATGGCTCGGGATGTACTTTATCTTCTGCCATTGCTTCATATTTAGCTACCGGTTTTTCTGTAATGGAATCCGTAAAAA
The DNA here is from genome assembly GCA_964565585.1 of uncultured bacterium. GTDB lineage: Bacteria > Macinerneyibacteriota > Macinerneyibacteria > Macinerneyibacteriales > Macinerneyibacteriaceae > Macinerneyibacterium. The sequence goes on along the minus strand of CAZMFS010000079.1, from coordinate 7,379 downwards.
AGAGCAAAGAATTTGTATCAAAATCAATAAAAAATGGGGTTAAAATAGGTAGGGGACGCAATCCGTTAAATCACATTATTCATATATCAAAATAGGATTTATAATGGACAAAGTTGTTTTCAAATGGAGATTATATTTAGTTACCGAAGAAAAGTTATCTGCAGAGAATACTTTAAATATTGTAAAAAAAGCTGTTGAAGCCGGAATCGATGTAATCCAGCTTAGAGAAAAAAATAAAACTAAAAGAGAAAAGTATAACATAGGGATAAAAATAAAAAAAATTATTGGTGATAGAAATGTTTCCTTTATTGTTAATGATGATGTTGATCTTGTTCTTGCGCTTGATGCTGATGGAGTCCATCTGGGAAATAGCGATCTTCCTGTTAAAATAGCAAGAAAATTACTTGGAAAAAACAAAATTATCGGAAAATCCACACATAATTTGAAGCAATCTATAAAAGCTGAAAAAGATGGAGCAGATTATATTGGTTTTGGCTCGGTTTTTGATACCAATTCTAAAAAACTTGATGAGAATCGGAAATCACTCGGTTTAAAAAACCTTCAAAAAATTAGTAAAAGCGTTGATATACCTATAATTGCTATCGGAGGTATTAATTTAGAAAATATTAAAGAAGTAATAGAAGCAGGAGCTAATTCTGCTGCAGTTATTTCGGCGATAACTCAATCGAAAAATATTAGAAAAAAAATAAGTAAATTCAATGATATTATTCAAAATATTAAAAATTAAGGAGGAGATTCATGAATGATATTATAAATAAGATTAAAAAAAATAAACCATTGGTTCATCATATAACTAATTATGTTACAGCAAATGATTGTGCTAATATAACCCTATACTGGGGTGGATTACCTGTAATGGCACATTCTATTGATGAGGTGGAAGAAATGGTCGAAATGGCTTCTTCTCTTGTGCTTAATATAGGAACCTTAGATGATGACAAGATAGAAGGCATGCTGAAAGCAGGTAAAAAAGCCAACGAATTAGATATTCCAGTGATTTTTGATCCAGTTGGGGCTGGAGCTACATCCTATAGAACCGAAATGGCTGTTCGGTTATTAAACGAGCTTGATATAGCAGTTATTTCAGGTAATAAAGGAGAAATAACTGTACTTGCAGGAAAAAAAGGTAAGGTTAAGGGAGTAGAATCTGTAGGTGAATATAAAAAAATTAGTGAAAATTCTAAAGCATTAGCTAAAAATAGCAGTTCTGTTGTTGTTGTATCTGGAAAAGAGGATATTGTTACAAATGGGTCTAAAGTATATCAGATTAAAAATGGGTCAAAACTTTTAGGAAATGTTGTTGGCACTGGATGCATGTTGACTAGCACTATAGGAGTTTTTGCCGGTGTTTCTAATGATTATTTTGTTTCTACTATTGAAGCTGTAGCATCCTTTGGTATTGCTGGGCAGATAATTTCTGATAGGAATATCGGACCAGCTTCTTTTAAAATTAGATTTATGGATTATATAAATACCTTTGATAAAAATAAATATGAAGAAAATATAAATATGTCCCGGATAAATTAAGGTTTTTAAATTTCTATTTTATAAAATAATAATAAAATAAGTAAAAAGAATATATAATTAAAATTATTTAAAATATATCAATACTGTTGTATAGAAATTTGTCTTTAAAGATTATTTATTGTTATTATAATATATTAAAAATAAATAATGGGAGGTTAGTTTGAAATATATTTTAGCTATGGATCAGGGAACAACAAGTTCCCGAACAATATTATATGATAAATCTGGTAGTTTAATTGATAAATACAGTATTGAATATCCTATTTATTCACCTCATCCCGGTTGGATGGAACAGGATCCAAATGATATATTAAACAGTCAAATTGAAACAGCTAGAGAGATAATTAAAAGAAATAATATCTCTTCAGAAGAAATAATATCTGTTGGAATATCAAATCAAAGAGAAACGACAATTATTTGGGATAAAAATACTGGTAAGCCTGCATATAATGCTATTGTATGGCAATGTAGGCGAAGTAGCGACATATGTGAAAAATTTTCAAATTATAAAGGTGAAATACATAAAAAAACAGGTTTATACCTGGATCCTTATTTTAGCAGTACCAAACTAAAATGGTTATTTGAAAATATAGATGGGTTAAAGAGAAGAGCGCAGAACGGTGAATTACTGTTTGGAACTGTTGATAGTTGGTTAATATATAATTTAACCGGTAACCATTTTACAGATATGACCAATGCTTCCCGAACTATGCTTTATAATATTAATACTCTAGAATGGGATAAAACACTTTTGGATTTGTTTGATATACCCGAATCAATACTTCCCGAAGTAAAGAATTCGAATGCTAATTATGGAAATATAAAAAAAGAAATACTGGGGATTTCTGCTCCAATAACGGGAGTATTGGGAGATCAACAGGCTTCATTATTTGGACAGGTTTGTTTAAATAAAGGAGATTTGAAAAATACTTATGGAACTGGCTGCTTTATGCTTATGAATACTAAAGAAACTAAATTTAGCAAAAATGGTTTATTAACTACAATTGGTTATTCTATCAATAATGAAGTTGATTACTGTTTAGAAGGAAGTGTTTTTACTGCAGGAGCCTTGATAAAATGGTTAAGAGATAATTTAGGAATTATAAAAAATGCAAAAGAAACTGAAGAGCTAGCCAGAAAAGTTGAAGATAATTCAGAAGTTTATATTGTTCCTGCGTTTTCAGGACTGGGCGCCCCTTACTGGGATATGAAGGCAAGAGGAATCATTACTGGATTAACTTCAAAAGTTACTAAAGAACATATAGTAAGAGCATCTCTTGAGGCCATTGCTTATCAGGTAAAAGATATTTATAATGTTTTTATGAAAGATGGTGGGCAAATCAGCAAGATGAAAGTGGATGGAGGGGCCAGCGAAAACAATTTTTTAATGCAGTTTCAATCGGATATTTTAAAAAAGAAAATTATTAGACCTAAAATAACTGAGACTACTTCATTAGGGGCGGCTTATATGAGTGCAATAGGAGCAGGAATAATGGATAAAGATGATTTAAAAGATATATATGAAATTGATAAAACATATAAAAACACGATGAATGATGAAGATATCAAAAATCTTTATTCTCAATGGAAAAATGCAGTAAAAAAAGCAAGCACAAAACAGTTATAATATAACTTAATTGGAACAAAAAATTTATTAATTCCTTGTATAAGAAAAAGGCTAATATTTTATATGGTTATTAAATATATCACTAATAAATTATTATATTCAAAAAATATTATAAGTTTGTTCAATGTAAATTCTCCAATTTTTTCATCATTTGGAAACTTTGTCTGTTAATAATCCTCTTTTATCTAAATTCATTTGATTATTTTCAAAATTAAAAAAAAAGATTAGGAGGATTATTATGTTTAATAAAATTACAGATCTAATAGGAAACACACCATTAATAAAAATTAATAATATTATAGAAAATGAGAAATTAGATATTTTCGGCAAATTGGAGAGTTTTAATCCGGGTGGAAGTATTAAAGATAGGATAGCTCTAAATATGATAACTCAGGCTGAAAAAAGGAAGGAACTTGACAAGAGTAAAACGATTATTGAAGCTTCTTCCGGAAATACAGCTATAGGACTGGCTCTTGTATCAAAAATTAAAGAGTATAATTTTACTGCTGTTATGAGCAAAGCTGTTTCTAAAGAAAGAATTAAAATATTAAGATCTTATGATGCTGATATAATTTTAACTTCCGAGAATGAAAAAACGGATGGAGCTATTAAAAAAGTTATTCAATTGGTAAATAAACATCCGGAAAAATATTTTACACCCGATCAGTTTACAAATAGGGATAATTATTTAACACATTATAAATCTACAGGACCAGAAATCTGGAACCAAATGAATGGCTCGATCGATTATTTTTTTGCTGGAATTGGAACTTCAGGAACAATTAGAGGAATAAGTAAATACTTGAAAGAAAAAAACAGGAGTATAAAAATAGTTGGAGTATTGCCAGAAAGAAACCACAGAATTCAGGGATTAAAAAACATGAGTGAATCAATTACACCAAAAATTTATGATGAAAGTTTTATTGATGATTTTATATATGTAAATACAGAAAAATCATACGAATATGCGCGTAAACTATCCCTTGAGGAGGGTATTTTGGGAGGTATGAGTAGTGGAGCAACTATTTATGGAATAAAAAAATATATTAATAGAAAAAATGGAATAGAAGGTAATATAGTTACAATTATTCCTGATGGTGGAGAAAAATACTTGACTACTAATTTATTTTTAAAAAATTAAAAAAGATAATAATGTATAAAATATTATTTATCTCGAAACCGGTATTGTATTTATTATAATTCCGGTTTGTTTTAGCTTTTATAAAACTGATAGTTGACAAAAACCAAATATTATACTACTTTAATATTGGTGATTCTTATGTGGGATATCAAAAAGACAATTTATAATGTGGAGAATAAAACAATTTCAGAATTTACATTGAAGGAAAGACTATTAAAATACTTTTTAATAATGGGAGTTCTTATACCCTTTATTTTCTATTTTTCTTTTTCCTTTTTTGAAAATGTTTCATATAATTTTAATCAATTTTTATATAGGTTAGTTTTAAATATTTTTCTATATCTAATTTTAGGAGCTGGTGAATCCAAATTTGAATATAATTTCTGGGGTAGATTTAGAGATTTATTAAGAAAAAAACAGATGAAAAAAATATATAGAAATTATATTTTTATTACTGGAGTTTTTTGCTGGGGATGGCCGTTGGGTTTGAGCTTTATAGTTATTGAATGGGATTTAAATAGTACAATTCAATATAATTTAATAATGGCTTTGTTAAATATTATTATCTGGTCTTTGGCAGGATATCTTTATGGATATTTATACAGAAATAAAATTAAACAGCATATAGAAAACAATTACAAAGTCTAAGTTTATTATTTATTAAATAAACTATTCACTACATTTTTCAAATTTTCTTTAATTCAGAATTGTTAAATATTATTTTTTTAATATAGTTAATATTATAGGAGATTATTATGAATAAATTTCCAGTTGTTGTTCTGATTGTACTGTTATTCTTTTCATATTTATATTCACTTGATTTGAAATATATAAAAGAAAAAGCAAAAGAGGGAAGTTCCAAATATCAAATAATTTTGGGTATTTATTACTACAGGGGAGAAAATGTTAAAAAAAATCCGAAGAAGGCTTTTAAATGGTTTATGAAAGCAGCAAACCAAAATATTCCTGAAGCACAATTTTATATTGGATCAATGTATCGATATGGATATGGAATAAAAAAAAATTTAAAAAAATCCGTGGAGTGGCTAAAAAAATCAGCTGACAAGGACTATGCCAGGGCACAATACATATTAGCTGGTATGTATTATATAGGATTAGGAGAAAAGAAGAATAATATAATGGCTTATTACTATTATAAACTAGCAGAATATAATAAAATTAAAGATGCTACATTGATGATTACTGAGATAAAAGAAACAATGACCCAAACGGAGATAAATAACGGAAAAGATATGTTTAGAAACTGGACTCAAAAGAATCAAAAAAAGGATATTTCAAAATAATGACTTTAATTTATATAATGTATCCCTTATTAAAAACTATTTATATTTAATAACCCCTGCTGGACAAATTTCGGCAGCTCTTATTATAGAATCTTCATATTCATCAAATTCTACTTCTTCTTTAACTACAGCAATAGCATTATCCATTTCAAAAACCTCTGGGCATTCCTGTACACACATACCACATGATATACAACCATCTTCAATCCATACACTATCAATAGCCATAACTTCTCCTTTTCTTTTATAATATAATAAAAAGTTTAAAAAATCAATTACCTATTAAATTTAATATGAAATGTATTATAATTGAATCTTTACTTGATTTTTATGGAGCTAAATATAGAATAGAAGTGAATAAAGGAGATATATATGCCTGAGGTATTAGCAGTTTGTATTAGTAAAAATAAGGGAGAAAAGAAAATAGAGATTAATGAAGGATTTTTCATAAAAGGTCATGGATTAGAAAATGATGCTCATGCAGGTTCTAAAAGACAGATTAGTTTGCTAGCAATTGAAAGTATAAACAAATTAAAAAAGGAAATACCCGGTTTAAAACCAGGAGATTTTGGGGAGAATATTACAACTAAAGGAATCGAACTTGTTAATTTAGAAATTGGAACAAAATTAAAAATTGGCGAAATTACTGTAGAAATAACCCAAATTGGAAAAAAATGTCATGATAGATGTGAGATATATAAACAGGTAGGAAAATGTGTTATGCCAAGTGAAGGCATTTTTGCAGATGTTCTGTCATCCGGACATGTAAAAACTAAAGATAAAATCTCAATTATTGAGGAATAGTCAAAACTTGTATCAGTATAAATAGAAAGGTAATAGATATGTCTAAATTTAAAAAGATATTAAGTAAAGAGAAATTAACAAAAGAAGATATGAAATATATATTTGAAATAGAGGATAAAGAAAAACTACAATATTTATATGATTATGCATATAAAGTTAAAAAGAAATATGTAGGAACAAAAGCATATTTTAGAGGAATTATCGAGTTTAGTAATATTTGCGAAAAGGATTGTTTTTATTGCGGGATAAGAAAAAGCAATAAAAAAATGGATAGATATATTATGAGTGAAAATGAGATACTTGATAAAGCTAAATGGGCATATGAAAATGGATATGGTTCTTTGGTTCTTCAATCAGGCGAAAGACATGATAAGGAATTTGTAGATTTCATAGAAGAGATTTTAAAGAAAATTAAAAAGATAAGTAATAATGCTTTAGGTATTACCCTTTCTGTAGGGGAACAAAGTTATGAAACCTATAAAAAATGGTATGATGCTGGTGCACACAGATATTTATTAAGAATAGAAACTTCAAATAAAAAATTATACGATAAATTGCATCCATCTTCACATAATTTTGATACAAGATTTAAATGTCTAGAAAAATTAAAAGATATCGGTTATCAGGTAGGTACAGGGGTAATGGTTGGATTACCGTATCAAACAAATGAAGATATGGTAGATGATGTTTTGTTCTATAAGGATTTTAATATTGATATGGTCGGAATGGGACCTTATTTAAAACATAAGGATACTCCACTTGCTAAAGAAATTGATAATTATTCAGAAACTAGACAGTTTAAACTGGGATTGAAAATTATTGCATTAACAAGAATTTTGCTAAAGTCTTAAAGAGCGCTAGAGAAGGTGCATTTTCTAATCCGGTTCGCATTGGTGACCAAGTTCATATCTTTTTTGTTCAAAGCAAGAACCTTACCGAATCGCGAGAATACACT
>CAZMFS010000078.1:0-7615 GCA_964565585.1 uncultured bacterium | reverse complement strand
GAATCTGAAAAAAGGAGATTGGTAAATAACAGAGTATCATTATTCTGATTGGCAACAGCTGTATCGTTCTTATACCACTGATAGAGAAAAGGCCCGGGACCCGATTCCACCTCTACATACATCCCGAATGCGCTTTTATACTCGGCATCCCCCGTTACCTGCACGGAGTCGTTATTGGCCAGAGAAGGCAGGGCATCGTAGTCCGGTTTTTCAAGGTCGATACAGAATAAAGAAAGAGAAAAAACTGCAGCTGATACAAAAATAGATAAAAAGGTTAAACCTCTGGATATGCTATATTATTGGCTAACTCAGTATCTAGATATGTTTTTTCTTCTTGATAAGCAAAATTTAAGGGAATTTTTAAAAATAATGTTCTCTAATGAGGAATATATGAAAAGAGGAGTGCGTATGGATGAGATTGCACTTGAAGAATTAACAAAAATACTAGAATTTCTATATAGAAGAGATAAACTTAAAGAGGATGTTGATATAAACAAAGCTTCATATTCTATATATAGTTTATTGCTTGGACAGACTCTTGGTTATCTATTTTATTTTGAGAATATGACAGAAAAACAATTTGAAAAAGACATAAAAGATATGATAAAAATGTTTTATAACGGTATAAAGCAGTATTAAAAGGAGGTATATATGAAAAGAATTGCCATAATATCAATTCTTTTAATTACAATCGTTTCATTTAATTTTGGACAGAGCAATAGTAACCTTGCTAGAAATATAGTGAATAAGGTTGATAAGTTATACAGGAGTGAATCCAGTTATGCTTTAATGGAGATGAGAATTGTAACTCCCCATTGGGAGCGTACTTTAAAAATGAAAACATGGAGCAGTGGAATGGATAAAACTTTTATAAGAATTATTGCTCCCAAAAAAGAAAAGGGAGTGGGAACTTTGAGGATAAAAAATCAGATGTGGAACTATCTTCCAAAAACTAACAAGGTTATGAAAATTCCTCCTTCTATGATGATGGCTAACTGGATGGGTTCGGATTTTACAAACGATGACCTTGTTAGTGAGTATACTTTTATTGAAGATTATAACTTTAGTATGACAGAAATAAATAATCCAAAGCCGGATCTCTATTATGTAAAAGCAGTTCCAAAACCTGACAGGCCTATTGTTTGGGGACATATAATTCTTGCTGTGGATAAAGAGACATATATACCTGTATGGGAGAAGTATTATGATGAAAAAAATAAATTAATGAGAATGCTAAAATTTAGAAAAGTAAAGGATTTTGGAAAGAAAACTATTCCCTCGGTTATGGAGTTAATTCCGCAAAACAAAAAGGGACATAAAACGGTTATAAAATATCTGGAGGCTGATTTTAATATTCCTATCGATAATTCAATATTTACATTAAGAAACCTAAGAAAGGAATAAAATGCTCATATTTAAAATTGCCTTAAGGAATTTAATAAGACAAAAAAGAAGAACTTTTTTTACTGCATTAAGCATGATTGTCGGATTTGTTCTTGCCTCATTTTTTATTGCATGGGCTGATGGATCTTATAACTATATAATAGATAATTTTACCAGAAATAGATTGGGACATATTCAGATTCATAAACAGGGATATCTTGATAAACCAACCTTGTATAAAACAATTAATAAATATGATAATATTGAAGGAAAGTTAAAAAATACCGAGAATATCACAAACTGGACAACAAGAATATTTACAGGAGGTCTGGTTTCTGTTGATAAGGAAAGCTCGGGAGCTCAAATTACAGGAATTGATCCTATTAATGAAAAAAACACTACAAATATACATAAAAAGATTATAAAGGGGAGATATTTCAAGAGAAATAATAGATCTAAGGAAGTTTTGCTGGGTAAGGGGCTTGCTCAAATTTTAGAGGCAGAAATTGATGATAAATTGGTAATTGTTTCTCAGGCAGCTGATGGGTCCATCGCAAATGATATGTATACAATTAGAGGCATTTTGGATTTAGGTGATGATATGAGTAATAGATCGTCTGTTTATATGAAAAAAGAGCAGGCCCAGGACCTTTTTGTTCTGAATGATAGAATTCATGAAATAGCAATAAATGTTGACAGATTAAAAGATGTAGAATCTGTATCAAATAAATTAAAAAAGAAAATGCCGGATAAAACCCTATCAGTTGAGACATGGAAAGAATTTGCAAAATCCTTTTATAGAGCTATGAAAGCTGATATGGAGGGCATGTGGGTTTCTTTGCTGGTAGTAATTGTTGTAGTGGCTATCGGTGTCTTGAATACTGTTTTAATGAGTGTTTTGGAAAGAAGAAGGGAATACGGTGTTTTAAAAGCCTTAGGAACAAAACCTGTGCAGATAGTTAAAATGGTGGTTTATGAAACATCTGTTCTGGCGGTACTTAGCATTTTTATAGGGTCTGTAATTGCTCTGGTTGTTAACTATATTACTTCAAAACACGGAATTGCTCTTCCAAATCCCATTGAATGGGGAGGTATGAGATTTGAATATATGAAAAGTGAGATAAATTTAAGAAGTTTTGTGATTCCTGCTATCACAGTATTTTTATCAGGAGTAACTGTAAGTTTGTTTCCAGCTTTAAAAGCTGCAAAAACTAAAGCTGCTGAAGTTATGAGAATGTTCTAAGGAGGGAAAATGAAGCTATTTTTTAAACTGGCCTGGAGAAATATATTTAGAAATAAAAAAAGAACAATAATTACCGCTTTAGCAATAGGTATTGGAATTGCGGCTCTGATATATACGGATGCTATTATGCTGGGAATGCAAAAAAATATGATAGAATCTTTAACCTCTACTTATATGGGAGAGGCACAAATTCATAGAAAAAATTATACAGAAACCCAAAAGTTAGAAATGACAATCAAAAATCCTTCTAGAGTTATAAAGGATTTAAAAAATGAAAAAATAGTAAAAAATTTTAGTAGAAGGGTAAAATCAAGAGGGACGATCTCATCGCCCTCAACAATGAAACCGATTTTAATTAATGGGGTAGAACCTCAAAAAGAAAAAAAGTTTACCAAACTAGATGATGCAATTATTGATGGTGAATTTTTAAACCCAGAAAGTAAAAGAGATATCATTATCGGAAAAGAATTGGCACAGAATCTAGAAGTAGAAGTTCATGATAGAATAGTACTAACCTTATCCGAAGCTGAAACAAAAGAGATATCTCAGATGATGTTTAGGGTTGGTGGGATATTTGATCTAGCCACCAATGATATAGAAAAAGGTATGGTATTTGTGAATTTAGATATTGCCCAGGAAATGTTGAACTTAGAAAATAATATACATGAAATAGCTATAAAATATACAGATATTAAATATTCGATGGATAAGAAAACTGAATTTCTATCAAGATTTAGTAAAAATGGAAATATAGCCGAAAACTGGCCGACCCTGGTTCCCCAGATGCAGATGGTTATAGATATGCAAAATTTTAGCCTATCGATAGTAGGATTTATTATTTTTGGGGTGGTCGTATTTGGCATTTTTAATACCTTATTTATGGCTATCTATGAAAGGATTTTTGAGTTTGGCGTTTTACGTGCAATAGGGACAAAAGCAAAGGATCTAATGTATTTAATTGTTTTTCTATCTGCTTCTATGGGATTTGTGGCTTCAATTGTTGGTGTCATTCTGGGATATTTAATATCGATTTATACTTCTAAGGTTGGTATTGATTATTCAGGAATTGAATTAGCCGGTGCTGCTTTTAGCGGAAAGCTTTATCCTGTGCTTGAACTGCGACAGTTTATTATGCATCCGCTTCTTATCTGGTTTTTTACAATACTGGTAAGTATATATCCTGCAGTTCATGCTGGAAAACTAAATATTGCCGATTCTTTAAGAAAATCTTTATGATAGGGAGGTAATAATGGATAAAAATGAAGTTATAATTAAAACTAAAGAAATAAAGAAAAACTATTATAAAAATGATGTGGTAGTGAAGGCTATAAGAGGAATTGATCTAGAAATCGATAAAGAAGAATTTGCAGCTATTGTAGGGCCCTCCGGTTCAGGAAAAACGACATTTTTAAATGTAATTTCCGGTCTTGATGACCCCACAGCAGGTAAGGTATGGTTAAAAAATAATTTGTTATCAGATATGGAAAGTAAGGAGCTATCTGAGTTTAGAAGAGATAATATCGGATTTATTTTCCAGGCTTATAATTTAATACCTGTTTTAACGGTGGAGGAAAATGTTGAATATGTTATGCAGCTTCAGGGGGTTTCAAAAGAAGAAAGGCATGAGAGAGTATTAAAAATATTAAAGGAACTCGGGATAGAAGGGTATCATGACACTCTTCCCATTCATCTCTCCGGAGGACAGCAGCAAAGAGTTGCTGTAGCTAGAGCGATGGTATCTAAACCCTCCATAATATTTGCAGATGAACCCACGGCAAATCTTGATTCTGAAACAAGCACTGAACTGCTTGATATGATGAGGGATTTAAATGAAGAGACAGGAATGACATTTCTGTTTTCAACCCACGATGAGTTAGTGATGCAGAGAGCAAAAAGGGTTATTGTTATAAGAGATGGAAAAATTTCTAAGGATAGAAGGAAAAAGTAAGTTAAAGGGGTTTTTATGAGGAAAAAATATATATTAATAATTATTTTAGTAATTTTTATTTTTCCTAACATAAATCCTTATAATTTTGATTTTGAAGGATATTACAAAACTTATTACTCATATATTCCGATATCTCAATTCAGCAACAAAACAGAATCAAATGTTAGTCAAAAAATAAGGTTTGATCTGGAAAACGATCTCTCAAAAAGTATAAACCTCAACTTATCTTATGAATTTATTACTTCGATTAAAAGCCAGTATTTTATTGATTCAAAGTTAAATAAAGAGTTTTATAGAATTGATGATTCTAGTAGACGTTTATATCCTTATAAAAAAAAGAAAGTGGGGAATTGGCTTATTGAGGGTGATTTAGACAGGCTGTATGCTGAAGTATCTTTTCCTTTTGGGGATTTATATGTGGGAAGACAGGCTATATCCTGGGGAAGCTCTCATATAATAAACCCTACAGATATATTTTTAACATATTCCTTTAGCAGACTTGATAAGGAGGAAAAAACAGGTGTAGATGCAGTAAGAATAAGATTACCATTTGGAATGATGAGTGAAGTCGATGTTGGAGCAGTGTTTGGAAAGGATTTTAAAAATAAAAACAATGCTTATTTTTCAAGATTTAAATTTTATATTAATAAGACTGACTTCTACTTCTTGGGAATGTTTTTCAAAAACAATATGCTCTATGGATTCAATATGACAAGACCTTTAGGAGGGGCAGGAACCTGGCTTGAATTAAGTTATGTTGAAAACGATGTTTTTGATAATAATAAATTTCATAATTATGAAGATGGGTATTTTAGGTTGTCTGCAGGATTTGATTATTATTTTAGCTCAAACAACTATTTTATTGTTGAGTATCATTTAAATTCAACAGGAGAAAATAATCCCGAAGAATATGAAAACCTTGCAAAAAAGAACTCCTATAGAGAAGGGAACGTGTATCTTTTAGGTAAGAATTATATATGCTTTGTCCACAGTTATCAGTTTAGCGGTCTTTTGCAAAATACAAACAGTGTAATTTACAATTTAAACGACGGTTCTATCAGTATAAATCCCTCCCTTGAATATAATATAGCTGAGAATATTTATCTGGCAGGGGGGATGTATATATATTCAGATATTATAAACCAAAAAAAAGCAACGGAGTTTGAAAGCTATGATGATCTATTATATACATCTTTTAGGGTTTATTTTTGAATTGTAATATATAAATATAAATAACAAACAAATCTATGATAATCTCGATCAGGTGTTTTAAATCAATAAATTGAAAATATACAAGAAATTATATTGATAAACGGATAAATTACCTATATAATCAATTAAAGATAGTATTAGATGCAGGAACTTTTTGTAGAGTTATTTGTTTAATATAAAAGAAGGGTATTAATAAACTTTTTTAGATGAAAATTATTTGAAAAATGTATAAACTTATTTATAATTATTTTTGATTAAAAAAAAAAGAGATGGTGATTATGATGAATGATATTATTAGTGAAGTTTTAAATGTTTTGCATGAGACCAATGAAAATAAGAATATAGATTGGAAAAAGGAGATTCTTTTTTTACACAATTATTTAAAAGATAATCCTGATGAAATAGAAAGTGAAGATAAAGACTTAACAGAAGATTTAAACAAATACAGAAAAAAATATGCAAGTGAAAAAAACAATCTTTCTTTAAGTCATATAGAATATGATTTTAGCAATATCGATAAAGGCATGTTGAAAAAAATTAAGGACTTCAACCTTCTTGATTTGATATATACTGATGAAAAGGGAGAATACGACTACCAAAAGGAGTATATTAATATTGACTCCACTATCAATTACTGGATTGAAAAAGCCGAAGAATCCGGGTTTAAAACAATAAATTTTATTGAAGCTGATAAATTTTTTGCTTACAATGATGAATTTGTTAGGGAAAACAAGGATTTTACATTTAATCTTTATTTTTCAGATTCATTTTATTATGAGATATTCAAAACTAATTATTCCGCCTTTGAAAATGTAAATGTGTTAATGACATCAAAAGGTGAGGAGTTTGATTATTCAATATATGATAATTTAATTGATATAGAACAGCCGGGGTTAATTTGCTCATTTCCGGATAGCGGAAGAAAATTCTTGCTCGATTCCGATGTAAAATTAAAATCAAAAAGAAAAGAGATATCTGCGTTGAATAATTTATTGATGTCAATGCCGGAAAAATCTATACTGAGTATTATCCTTCCTGTAGGATTTCTGGTTTCACCGGAATCCGAGAAAATAAGGTCTCTTATTATTCCAGAAGGGCAAAATAAGGATAGTTTTGATAACATAAAAGTGAAAAAAATTGCCCATCTTCCACAGTTTAAGGAATATTCATCTATAAATCTTGTTTTACTTGAAATGAATAAAGAAAAAAAGAAACTAAAACAGAACTATGGTATTGAGATAGGTGAATTTGACCTTAAGGATGATAGACTTGAAGAACATATCCATGAAAAGATATCCAGTTTGAAAATAAAAGGTGGAAAGAGCTGGAGCATAGAACAGAATTTAAAAAAAGAAAGATTCTGGGAACTTTATGAAAAAAGCCAAAAAATAAATCTTGGAAATCAGGCTACTGTCATTAGGGGAAAATCCATTAACAAATCATATCTCTCTGATGATGGAGACTATCTTGTAATAAATCTCAGCAACATGAAGAAAGGAAAGCTTAAGTTTGCGGATGAAAAAATATCTATAGCCGAAGAGAAAAAACCTAAGAGCTTTCTAAAATATGAGGTTAATTCAAAAGATGTAGTAGTAGCATGTAGAGGTACTGTATTTAAAAGTGCTTATCTTCCAGATATTTCAATGGATAGAGCAGGCATCTATTTGAATGATGAAGATATAAAGTTGTTGAAGAAGTATAAACTGGTTGCATCTGTAAATACTCTTGTAGTTACAGTTAATGAGGACAGCGCTATTCTTCCTAGATATCTAAATATATTGCTTAATATGCCTTATGGAAGGAAGCTTCTGGATAATATTCAGAGAGGT
>CAZMFS010000077.1:0-7646 GCA_964565585.1 uncultured bacterium | reverse complement strand
AAAGAGCTGTTACAGAATCTGTATTAGATTTTGTTGAATAAGAAAATATATTTAATTTAAATTAATAATGTAGGTATGAAAAAGGGAGTATTTTATGGATGAGAAAATTAATTGGTTACTTAATAAAATTGAGAACAAAGAATTAGTTTTACCTGAATTTCAAAGGGAATTTACATGGAATAAAACACAATCAAAAGAATTAATTGAATCTTTTTTAAAAGATTACCCAACTGGAGCTTTATTATTTTGGAAAACTAAAGAGAAAATAGCATTAAAAAATATGAAAGATTTTAAATATCATAATAGAATTGATGTGATTCTTGATGGACAACAAAGGTTAACAACTCTTTACTTGTTAATTAAAGATTCTATCCCACCGTATTATTCTGAAAAAGATATTGGGAAGAGAAAAAATGTTAGGAATTTATATTATAATTTAGAAACAGGGAAATTAGAATATTATAAAAAGTTGAAAATGAAAAATAATCCAATATGGGTGAAAGTAACCGATTGTTTTAAAAATAATGAAATTGATGTTTTCGAAATAGCAAAAAAAATAACAGAAAATAAGGAAAATAATGATGCTGCATATAATAAATCTAAATTATTGAGTAAACATCTTGATAAAATAAAAAGTATTAAAGAAAAACATTATCCTATTATTTATGTAAAAGAATCTTCTACCCTTAGAGAAGCCCTGATTGTTTTTGATAGAGTAAATAGTGCAGGAACTCCTCTATCAGAGGCAGATATTGCATTAGCACATATGTGTTCTAGGTGGGCAGATACACGTAGGGAATTTAAAACTAAATTAAAAGAAATGAAAAAAGCAGGATTTGATTTTGATTTGACATTTCTTGTTAGAGGAATGAATGCTGTAATAAATCATAGGGCAGAGTATAAGCAATTACATAAAAATGAGGAAAAGGAATTGATTCAAGGATTCGAAAAATTAACAATTATTTTAGATTATTTGATAAATATTTTAAAAAACCGAGCTTATATTTACAACTCAGATGATCTTAATACACATAATGTTTTAATTCCAATTATTGGTTATTTATCCATATATGGACCCGAATTCAGTTCTGATAAAGAATTAAAAAAAGCTTTATATTGGATGTATGCTGCATTATATAGAAGAAGATTTACATCAAGTGTTGATCAAAAATTGGAAGAAGATCTAAAAGCATTAAAAAAAGAATATACCCCTGATGTTCCACCATTAAATGATTTAATTGATATTTTAAAAGAAGATACAGGAGATCCAAAAGTATCCCCAGCTAATATAGCTTCTCGGACGGTTAATCATCCATTTTATAATATGATGAATATTGTAATAAGAGCAAATGGGGGAGTGGATTGGTCAAATGGTATTAATTTAGCTGAACCATTTGGGAAAAAATATAACATAGAAAGACATCATATTTTTCCTAAATCCATATTGAGCGAATTTGGTTATGATACAAATAAGCTTCATGAACAAAGATTGGTTCATGAAATTGCAAATAGAACACCACTAACAAAAAGTTCCAATATGGAAATTTTTAATAAAAAACCTGTTAAATATCTTAATACTATCAAAAATAAAAACCCAGGGAATTTAGAAAAATTTTTTATTCCAATGAACGAAAATCTGTGGAAATTAGAAAATTATGAATTATTTTTAGAAAAAAGAAGAAGTCTGATAGCACAAGGAATTAATGATTTTATGAGAGAATTAATTTCTGAATTCAAGTATGAAATAAAAAGAAAGACAATTCCAGAAATAATTAACTTTGGAGAAAGTGAAAATTTTGAATTTAAATCATCTTTACTATGGAATTTGTACACAAAAGAATATGATAAAAGATTAGAAAAACCTATTTTAAAAACTATATGTGGTTTTTTGAATAAGAAAGGAGGAACTTTGCTAATAGGAGTTAAAGATAATGGTGAAATTTATGGGATTGAAAAAGATTTAGAAAAATTTGGTAATACTGATAAATATCAGTTACATTTGACTAATATAATTTCAGATAGAATCGGAACTAACTTTATTCCATATATAAAAGTTAATTTTATAGAACAAGAAGAAAGAAAAATTTGTAGAATTGATGTGAATAAAGCTCATAAACCTTCATATTATAAAAAAGGTAATGAAGAAAAATTTTATGTAAGGATTGGTAATTCTACAAAAGAATTAACAGTTAGCGAAGCTAAAGAATATATTGATAACAATTGGCAATAAAATAATATGACCTACAACCTACCCAAATCTAATAATTTAGACATCCATTCACTCACAAATATTTTCAAATATGTAACCAACAGCTATAAATATTACTGGTTCTATGCACTGCTGGATGAGCTGAAGAAGGGGAATAAAGAAATTGATTTTAGAACGATGGTTATACGGATGATTGCTATATGCTGGTATCCGATAATTGAGTTTAAATTGAATCTCGGGAATCAGGATAAGCTGGATCGGCTTGTTAGATATATCCATAAAAATTATGGGTTCAAAAAAGATATAAAGCCGGATGACCTGATGGGCAAAATTAAAAATCTTGAGGATAAGGATCTGGATAACCAGATAAAATATTTTTACAAATATGTCCCCTTTAGATTATTAACTCCCTTCTTTAGAAATAATATCAGGGGAGTTAAGGATCATCTTAAAAATAACATGATAGCCGACCTTTCTTATGAGAAAGAAAATGCAATTTATAAGATTAATGAAGAGGATAAAAAAGTAATAATAAATGATAGATGGTTTGATTATTTATTGAGAAATATTTCGATAGTTGAGGGATGGGTAAAGTATAATCTTATAAATTATCTTCAGGATAGAAATCCGAATGTGCCCGCCATTCCCTATAAGCTCGAACCCGCATATCAGAGAAAAATGAACAAACAGAAAAAATTCTGGAAAGAAATTACAAAAATTATTCAATTAAACGATATTTATACCGGTGAAATAATTAAGCCCAAAGAGATCAGCCTTGATCATTTTATACCGTGGTCGTTTGTGCTTCATGATAAGAACTGGAATCTAATTCCTACCTTTAAATCTATAAACAGTTCCAAAAGCGATAACCTCCCGGAGTTGGATAGGTATTTCAATGATTTTGCCGATGTTCAATTCAGGACTTTTGATTTAAATAGAAGAAAAAAAATTGATAAAAAATTGCTGGAGGATTATTACATGCTTGATAGTCAGATGGATAAGAATATTAAAAAAGGGAAGTTTAAAGAAATTTTAGAAGATAATATTTATCCATTATACAGGATTGCACGGAATACCGGGTTTAGTATTTGGGATAGGAATTTTTCTTATTATTAACTGAGAGTATAAAAATTATTTTAATATTATTGAAAAAATAAAATTCAGAAAGAGTATAAAAATAGAGTATTTAAAAATATAACTAATAAATTAGAAGCTTATCCAGATATTAACTTATTTATTTGATAACCTTGGAAAAACAAATAATATTAGTTCTTGACAGTTAATTATTGTATTGATAAAATAATTATAAAAGTTGATATAAACTATTTGTTATGAGGTAGAAGGATTTTTATGATCATTTGGGAAGCGGAAATTGTTGGAAAAGATTTATCTGCAAAAAAAATAAAAAACATATTAGCAAATTTTAGTTACTCGGTCAAAATAAAAAATGAAAATACTTTATTAATAATTACAAAATATACAAAGTGGTTTATAAGAGTTGAGTCAAAAAAAGAAAGCAGCATAAATTTTGCTGCTGTTAAAACAAAATGGAATAATAAAATTATAAAATATTTAGCTGTTTTGTTTGGTTTTTTAACATTTATATTAATTACATTGACAAAAAAAACTATTTTTGGGTTATTCTTATTACCTCCTATACTATTATCTATTTATGAGATTGTTAAAGGGAAAAAAATTTTTAATAAAATGATAGATCAAATAAAAAGAGAGGTATTGCAAAAAACTAATAACGAAAAAAGATTGAAGAAAATAAATAAACAAACTAAAAAGGAAAATTCAGTATCTCAAAATAATAATAAAAAAAACAAAGTCAATTATTGTTGGAATTGTGGACTTGAAATTAGAGAGAATGCTAATTACTGTAAAAAATGTGGGGAAAAAATAAAAAATAAGGAGGGATAATGTATTGTCCTAAATGTGGAAAAGAAATTGAAGATTCTTCTACTTTTTGTAAGTTTTGTGGAAATAAAATTGAATATAATAATAAAAAGAATGAAAATGAAATAAAAAAAGAAAAGTGGTATAAACGTAAATGGATTCTGATAATTTTTTTAATTATATCAACCCCTTTTTTGCTATTTCCAATTCCCCTAATTCTCATGTGGAAATCTGATGATGTAACTCAATTATTTAAAAAAGTTACTACAGGTATATTTATATTTTTAACTTTTTTAATAATATTAGGGACTGTTTCTGATGAAAAAACAAATGAGAAGCAAGAGACAATTGGTAAAAAATCAAATAAAAAAATGTATAAATTAGTAGTAAAATCTCAAGGTAAAGGAAAAACATCAATTTCAGGAGTTAATAGATTTAGAAAAGGTAAAAGTATAAAAATTACCGCAATGCCCAGTAAAGGATGGAGGTTTGATAAATGGAATGGTACAAAAAAACAAGGAAAAACAATTGCTATAATATTAAATGAAAATAAAAAAATTGTTGCTATTTTTAAAGAAAAACTTTTAGATGTTAGCTATTTTGATATTAAGTCAAAAGTCAATGATTTAACTAACGCTCAATGGAATAATTATGCTAAAAAAATAATTGGCAAAAAGGTAAAATGGTCTGGGCATGTTGAAAATGTAAAAAAGCATGCATGGAGTGATAAATATAAAGTATGGATAGACATGGATTCTGTTTACGATAAATTAAGTGTTCAAGATGTATATTTAAATAATATTGAAAAAAAAGTAGCTATGAATTTGAATAAAAATGAAATAATTAATTTTATAGGAAGGATAGAGAATATAACTACTACCTTAAAAGTTCAAATAATATTAAAAGATGTTGTTGTTATGAAATGAAAATAGTTTTTAGATGAAAAATATTTTTTTTTATTAACTTGGATAATAAAAGGAAAAGTAAATGTTATTCTTGTTATAAAAAAGTATTTCATAATTTTTGATTTAAATTAGGGGATGGTCAAATCTTAATAATATTAAAAGGAGGTTTTTATGTCTAAAGAAAGAGGTACTTCTAATGTTCCTATGATTATGGGAATTATTGGTGGAGTTTTAGGTATTCCAGCAGCTTTTTGTTCTGGAGCATGTGCATCTGTTATAACCTCAGGTTCAGCAAGCTCTGGAGAGATTGGAAGTTTTTATTTAGCAGCTGCGATTATTGGTGCTGTTTTAGGTTTTATTGGTGGTTTATTAGGTAAAAAATCACCCAAAGTAGCGGGGATTTTGATGTTATTAGGTACATTACTAGCAGGAATAACATTGATAGCAGGAAATATGCTTGCTTTAGTAGTTGCAATATTATTTTTATTAGGTGGTATTTTTTGCTTCACGCAAGATAAAGAAGAAGTAACCTCATAAATTAATTTAATACTATGCACCAGTATCTATATTTATCAAAAGGTATAAAAATTCCTTTATACAATTTATTTATAGGTATTGGTGTTACTTTTGCTTTTCTATATTTAGATAAGCAACTTATAGAAAAAAAAATAGATTTTAATAAAGATAGGTATCTGTATTATTCTATAATTATATCTTTATTTTTCGCATTTTTAGGAGCAAAGTTAGCTGATATTTTTAATAAAAATTTAAGAGTTAGTCTCAATAATTTTTATCGTGGAGGATTTACTTTTTATGGTGGATTAATTTTTGGTATTATTGCATTTTTTATAATGAATAACTTTTTTGATTTAAACAATAGATATTATTTAAATTTATTAGTACCATCTTTAGTTTTAGCTCATGCTTGGGGAAGAATTGGTTGTTTCTTTGCTGGATGTTGTTTTGGAAAACCAACTGGTTTTATTTTAGGAGTAGTTTTTCCAGAAAATAGTTTAGCAAGTTTAAAATATGGTGTTGGGACTGCTGTTCATCCTACTCAGTTATATGAAGCATTTTTTTTATTTATACTTTTTTTTATTTTAATTAGCAAAGTATTTTTTAAAAAAAGAATTTCAGTTTATTTAATTTCTTATAGTATTTTTAGATTTTTTATAGAATATTTAAGGGGAGATAATAGAGGATACTTCTTTTTAAGTATATTTTCTCCTTCTCAAATAATAAGTGTATTTATGTTAATAATTGGATTTATTCTATTTCAATGGGATAGTATAAACTGTAAATAAATATTATTGTTTAAATTTACAGTTTTGATATTATTTATTTTTTTATCTAGTTTTTTAAAGTGATATGAAATTGTTTGTATATTACAAAATTTGATAAAAATTAAACGCTTAACTTTCGCTAAGAAATAATTTAGCGAAAAATAATCCAATAAATTTCAATGATTTTTAATTAAAACATACTGAGATTATAATCACACACTTGACAAAGTATCATATGATACTATAATTTAGTTGATGGGTTTTATTGAAGATGATTATAAGGTTACACTATTTATAAAATTATTTATTGATATATTAAATGATGAAGAATGTTATTTTGAATTAAAAAGAGATAGAGTATCTGAAAAGAATAAACCTAATAAATTTACCAATAGACAAGCACTCGCTGATTTAAATTATGAAGATGAAGATGTTATACATGAATTAATTTCTCTTAAAGTAGAGCATTATGTTGAAAGTGTGGAAGATAAAAATCCATTTTTTAATGATGAACCATTTAGAGTTTTTGTAAAACAAATAAAATATGATAAGAATAAATCTGTTATGGATGTTTATATAAAAGTTAAAATAAAAAGTATAGATAACAAAATGGTGGTTTGTGTATCATTTCATAGAGCACAATTTGATTTTAATTTTCCTTATAATTAAATAAGGGAGGAGTTATGAATAAATATTTTAAAAATTTGAATGTTTGCCCATCCTGTGGAAAGAAGCATTTGCCCGAGTTGAAAAAGGAAAAAGTATCTATTGAAATAAAAGGACAGGAGATTTCCTATCATGAAAAATATTTTTATTGTGAAAATGCAAATGAAGAATTTATACCGGGTAAGTTAATGAATGAAAACCTGTTAAGGGCTAAAGATACCTATAGGATGAAAAATGATTTGTTAACTTCCAAACAGATTAAAAATATAAGACAAAAGTACAATCTGACACAGAAAGATATGGCTAAATTATTGGGATGGGGATTAAAAACTATAACAAGATATGAAAATAAAATGATACAAAATAAAGCTCATGATGATGTAATGAAATTATTAAAAAATGACCCGGGATATGCATTAAAAAAGCTTGAAGAAAATAAACCAAATTTTGATAAAAAATCTTTAGAGGAGTATAAAAAAATATTTATGGAAAAAATAGAAGAGGGAATAATTGAAAAAAAGGTGGATATAATTCAGAATGCGTATTTCAAAATATATGACAGGTATAGTGATGAAAATGAATACAATGGATATAAAAAATTAAACTTTAAAAAACTTGGTGAACAAATTTATTATATTGTTTCTAAATTAAAGGAAACTTTTACTGTAAAACTAATGAAAATTT
>CAZMFS010000076.1:0-7661 GCA_964565585.1 uncultured bacterium | reverse complement strand
AAAGAAAAGAAGCTACATGTCTTTATGAGTCTTTACAAAAAGCAAAAAAAATGCTTGAAAAAGGTATTAGAGATGCTTCTGAAATAAAAAAAGAGATGAAAAAAATAATAAGTAAAAAAGAAACTACCGAAATCGATTATATATCTATTGTTAATGAAAAAAATTTAAAACAAATATCCGATATATCCAGTGTTGATAAAATAGTTATTGCGCTGGCAGTATATGTGGGAAAGGCAAGATTAATTGATAATATGGTATGGGTAGTTAAATAATGATAAGCAAAGTAAAGTCGGCTGGTTTTATCGGAATTAACTCTTTTGAGGTTACTATTGAATCTTCAATTTCAAAAGGTATACCATCATTTACCATCGTGGGGTTTACTGACACTATTACAAAAGAGAGCAAGGAACGTATTAGGGTTGCTTTTAAAAATTCAAACATTAAATTTTTAAATAAAAAGGTAGTAGTTAATCTAGCCCCTGCTGATTTTAAAAAAGAGGGAGCACTGTATGATCTGCCAATTGCTGTTTCTCTTTTATCTGCAATGGATGTTATTGATGAAGACCCTGATGATTTTCTGATTGTAGGTGAATTATCTCTTGATGGTTCTATAAGAAAGGTCAAAGGCATATTACCTATTGCTGAGTATGCCCGCAGAAAAAATTTAAAACTTCTGTGTCCCGAGGGGAATAAAAAAGAGGCTGCTTTTGTTGATGGAGTAGAGATTTTTCCTGTTAAAAATATCAATCAGATAATCGATTTTTTTAACGATAAGAAAAAGATTAAACCATATAAGCTGGACAAAGGTGTGTTTTTCGAACAAAGAGACAAGGAACTTCTTGATTTTAAGGAAGTCAGGGGGCTGGCTTTAGCAAAACGGGCAGTTGAGATTTCTGTTTCCGGCAGGCACAATATTTTAATGGTGGGACCTCCCGGTACGGGAAAAACTATGATTGCAAAGAGAATACCATCTATACTTCCCTTGTTATCCAGGAAAGAAGCTCTTGAAGTTACTAAAGTATACAGTGTGGCCGGTTTGTTACCGGATAAAGATCCGGTGGTAGTTAATAGGCCCTTTAGAGATCCACATCATACAGTCAGTGATATAGGTTTGATAGGAGGAGGTAGAAACCCCAATCCAGGAGAAATTAGCCTTGCACATAAGGGAGTTCTATTTCTGGATGAACTACCGGAATTTAAAAAAAATAGTATCGAGGTATTACGGCAGCCTATTGAGGATAGAAATATAATTATTACAAGAGCAGATTATACTGTTAAATATCCTTCGGATTTCTTACTTGTAGGTGCAATGAATCCGTGTCCATGTGGTTATCTTGGGGATGAAGAGAAAGAGTGTACATGCTCGCAAAGTGATATAAGAAGATACAAAAGAAAGCTGTCCGGACCAATTTTGGATAGAATAGATCTTCAGGTTGAAGTACCGCGTTCTTCTTATGATGAGTTAAAAGGAGACTGGGAGGAGGAAAGTTCCAGAACTATAAGAAGAAGGGTTAAAAAGGTTCAAAAAATTCAAAAAGAAAGATTTGAAGATGAGAGAATTAATTACAATTCGGAAATGAGCTCTTCTTTAGTAAAAAAGTACTGCAGCCTTTCGGATTCCGCAGAAAATATATTCAAAGAAGCAATAGAGGAATATTCACTGTCAGCAAGGTCCTATTTTAGGATATTAAAGGTAGCAAGAACGATAGCAGATATGGAGCAAAATGAAAAGATTGAAGTTGATAATATAGCAGAAGCAATTCAGTATAGAAGAGGTATGGACGAAGCTTTTGTTTAAAAAATTAGGAGGTTTATATGAAAATATTAGCAATAAATCCTGGTTCTACTTCAACAAAATTAGCTGTGTATGATGAAAATGATTCAATATTAGAAAAAACGATACGTCATGATGCAGAAAAAGTTGAATCCTATGATAAGGTTGTGGACCAGTTTGATTTTAGGAAAGAAATTATAGAAAAAACTCTAAAAGATGAAGGATTTTCTCTGAATGAACTTGATGCAGTAGTTGGTAGAGGAGGATTAACAAAACCCATTGAAGGCGGAGTATATAAAGTTAATGATAAAATGTTAGAAGATTTATCAAATAAAAATTTGTGGGGAAGAGAGCATGCATCAAATCTGGGTGCTTTTATTTCAAAAGAAATAGGTGATGAATATGGCATACCTTCATTTATTGCCGATCCGGTGGCTGTAGATGAGATGAAAGATATTGCAAGATACTCCGGTGTCCCCGAGATTGAAAGGGTATCACTTTTACATGCTTTAAATATTAGAAAATGCATTAGAGAAGCAGCAGAACAAATCAGGAAAAAGAAAGAAAACTGCAATTTTGTAGTTCTCCATATGGGTGGTGGAATATCTGTTGTAGCTGTAGAAGATGGCAAATGTGTGGATGTAAATAATGCATTACTTGGAATGGGCCCGTTTTCGCCGGAACGAGCAGGTTCTCTTCCGATAGGAGATTTAATTGAAATGTGTTACAGTGGCAAATATACAAAAGAAGAATTAGAATATAAAATGGTTAAAAAAAGCGGTTTAATAGGTTATACTGGAACCAACGACGGTGCAGAACTTGAAAAAAGAGCCAAAAATGGAGATAGAGAAGCTGAAGAAGCATTAAGAGCTATGGGCTATACTATAGTTAAAGAGGCCGGAGCAATGGCAGCAACCTTAAAGGGCGATGTTGATGCTGTTATCTTTACAGGCGGGCTTGTATATGCTAAGAATGTGTTAATGCCCTATCTAAAAAAACATTTAAAATACCTTGGGAAATTTATTGAATTTCCTGGGGAAAAAGAGATGGAAGCACTGGCTGAAGCCGGTTTGATGGTATTAAAAGGTGAAGAAGAACCAAAAGAATATAATTAAAAAATAATCGGGAGGTATAAAAATGATTGAAAGTTTTGAAACATTAGAAAAACAGGCAAAGAATGAAAAGTCAAAAAGAGTTGCTGTGGCTAATGCAGAAGAAGCAGACGTTTTGAATGCAATTGTAAATGCAGCAAATCAAAATATTGTGAAACCAGTTTTAGTTGGGAAAAAAGATGGTATAGAAAAACTGGCTAAAGAGGAAAATTTAGATATTTCTGACTATAGAATTATTGATGTTAAGAGAAGTGAAAAGAAAATATCCCAAAAAGCTGTTGAGCTTGTAAAAAATGATGAGGCAGATCTATTAATGAAGGGTAAAGTATCTACTTCATATTTAATGAAGGCAGTTTTAGATAAGGAAAAAGGGTTGAGGGGCCCGGGCGTTTTGTCTCATATAACATTAATGGAGATAGAAAAATATCATAAGTTTCTAATTGTTACTGATGCTGCAGTCACAATCTCACCGGATTTAAAACAAAAAATTGGGTTGATCAACAATGCAGTTTATGCAGCAAATAAACTGGGTATAGAAACGCCAAAGGTTGGAGTTGTTGGAGCAGTTGAAAAAGTTAATCCTGAAGCAATGCCAACCACTGAAGATGCTGCTCTTTTATCAAAGATGAACGATAGAGGTCAAATAAAAGGGTGTAAGGTGGATGGACCTTTTGCTCTTGATAATGCAATTTCGAAAAAAAGCTGCAAGGTTAAAGGTATAACAACGGATGTTGGAGGAGATGCTGATATTCTTCTTCTTCCAAATATAGAAGCAGCCAATATTATGTATAAAACAGTTGCGTATTTGACAGATAACGATATGGCAGGTGTTATTATGGGAGCACAGGTGCCTATCATATTGACCTCAAGATCAGATAAAGATAGGATTAAGTATTTATCTATTCTAACAGGGGTTTCCATGGTATAATCAGGAAAGCTTCTTTTAGCTTTCTTGATTTTTTTCTTCAATTTGCTAAATAAAGTGTTATACTTTTCCTACATTGATTTCAATTAAAGGAGGATAATATATGCTTAATACTTTACGATCAAAAAGAAAAGCAATTTTATGGGTACTAGTTGTAATTGGTGTTTTTGCATTTGTATTTTTTGGAGTTGGGGGAAGAGCAGCAGCAGGAGCTAAAGATTCAACTGTTGCTAAGATAAATGGCAAAACTATTGATTACAAAGAATTTTCACAGATGTTTGATAGAACCTTTCAAAGGCAGCTTGATATGTATGAAAAATACATGGGCTATGTTAATGAAAAAATGAGAGAGAAGCTTAGAAAGAGAACTGAAAGAAGGGTTATAAATAATTTAATCGATAGGGAATTATTACTACAAAAAGCTAAAGAAATAGGATTTTATGTAGGAGTAGATGAAATTAAAAATAATTTAAAACAGTATTCAGCTTTTCAGACAAATGGGAAGTTCGATGAAGACAAGTGGAATAAATGGATACAAAATACACCCGATGAATCTTTATCCCGTGTAGAAAAATCGATCAAAGAGGATATTCTGGTTCGGAAAATGGTTGACTATCTTAATGATAATGTTTCAGTTAATGCCGAAGAAGTTAAGGATTATTATCTTCAGCAAAACCAGAAAATTAAATTTGATTATGCAGTCGCAAACACGGAAAATTATTTTGATAAAATTGAAGTTACCGACAAGAAGCTGACAAATTATTATGAAAAGAAGAAAGAAAACTACCGGGTTCCAACTAAAGTGGATTTAAAATATCTTGCAATAAACCCTTTAAATATAAGAGAGCAGTATCAAATAGATTCCCAGGAAGCCAAAGCTTATTATAATGATAATAAGAAAAACTATCAGAGAGATAAGGAAGTAAAAGTTCAGTATGTTAAAGTTAAGGCTAATCAATTTCTTAATGATATAACTGTAAACCAAAATGAAATTAGAAGCTATTACAAAAATAATCCTAAAGAATTTACTGTGAAGAAAAGAGTTGCTTTTGATGTAGTTAGGTTAAGTTCACAGAAATTTATTGATGAAATCAAAGTAACAGATGAAAATATAAAGCAATATTATAAAAATAATAAAGAAGCTTATAAAGTAAAGGAGAAAGCAAGAGCCCGTCATATTTTGTTTAGGGCGGATCCGGATGCCGATAAAGAAACAAAAAAGAAGAAATATAAGCAGGCAAAAGAGGTATTGAAGAAAATTGAGAACGGTGCTGATTTTGAAAAAATGGCTAGAGAATATTCCGAAGGACCTACTGCTTCGAGAGGCGGCGATCTTGGATATTTTAACCGCGGAGAGATGGTAAAAAACTTCGAAAATGTAGTATTTGATGAATTAAACAAAAATGAGGTCAGCGATATTGTTGAAACCCGTTTTGGATATCACATTATAAAGTTAGTTGAGAAAGAGAAAGCTCATTATGCAGATCTTGATGATAAATCTGTTTATAATTCAGTTAAAGAAAAAGTTAAAGAAGAAAAAGCTGTAAATACATTAAAAGAGAAAAAGGAGATGTTTCAGGATTATATAAAACAAAATAATTCTATAGCTCAGCTGGTTGATAAATCCAGGGCTGAGATTCGTTCAACTGAATACCTATCAAAGGCTGAATTTAGAAATAAATATGGAAAGAGCAAGACTTTAATGAATGCAGCTTTTACTTTAAAAGAAAATAAAATTTCGGAACCTATTATTTATAATAATACATTATACATATTTAAAGCTAACAATATACAGAAAAATTATACAAGAAGCTTAAACAATCCGGAGGTTCGAAAAGATATTGTACAAAAAGTTAAGAGAAAAAAAGCTTTAGAAAAATCCAAGGAAATGGCAAACAATTATTATGAAAAGTTAAATGTTGAGGGTGTTGAGAATTTTGAATCAACTGCCGAAAAGCTTGGAATTGATGTATATCCAACTGGTTATTTTGAGGCCAAGAGAAATGAATTTGTTCCTGGTATCGGGAGGAATTTTAATTTTATAAAAACAGCCTTTAGCTTAAGTTATTCGGATATTTCTAAGCCGGTAAAAATAAGTGACGGTTATGTAGTAATGAGATTATTAAATAGCAGAGTTGGTTATATACCTTCCTATAAGGAAGTTTCAAATAAAGTAAAAAAGGATCTCAAACTTAGAAAAGCCCGTAAGGAAATTGAAAAAGTTGTTGATAATGTTAAAAACAGGATTGAAAAGGAAGGGTTTGAAAACAGTTTAACCAAAAAATATAAAATAGAAACCAGAACAAATAAGGGAGTAACCAAAGACTCACTTAAGAGAATTGTTAGGGTTAGAAGAAAGAAAGATATTAAAAAATTTGAAGAAAATATTTTTAATCTAAAAAAGGGTGAAATTTCCGATCCAATATGGTTGAATAAAACTGCCTATATTTTCAAAGTAAACAGCAAGAAAGACTCCTTTGTAAAATCATTTGAGACGGTAAAATCTGATTTGAGAACTAAATATATAAAAGAAAATGCAGAAAATATGGCGATGAAGGAGCTTAAAGATAAAAAAATGCAAACAGTTGGCCCTATAGCGGTAAGTGATAAATCAAGCGATGTTTTCACGAAGAAACAGCTACAGGATATTGCTGATTCCCTGGAAAAAGACAATCAAATTATAAAAGATGAACCTAAAATCTATTATATAAAGAATATTTCTGTCGATAAGTCTGCTTTTGAGAAGCTTGGTGAAGATAAGTACAATAAAATAAAGCAGAAGTTGATTAAAGAAAAATCAAACAGATATGTTAAAAACTGGCTGGATAAATTAAGAGAAGAAAGCAGTATTCAAATCTATCTTAACTAAAGGAAAACAGTAAAATAATAATAAAACTAGACTAAAAAGGGGCGAATAAATCCGCCCTTTTTTTACTATTTTGTGCTAGAGTTTGTTTTTGTGATTATTATGTAATAATTTTAAACTAATCACAATAAACTTTTCTAAATTATAACAGGATAATTATTGATAGTATCAAAAAAAAGTATTAATCCTTAATTGAGACTCTCCAAAAAATAACTTTTAAGTAGTTTTAAATTATATTTGTATTTAATCGCCCTGAACTTGCTTCAAGGTCTTATTTTGTAACTTTACAATAATAATAAACTATAAAAGATTCCGGAGCCAATTTTGAATAAATTAATATTAAATTATTAAACAACTTTTCTTAATATATATTTTTTAAAGAGTCTAAATTATTTCTTTATTAAACAGGTCTTAGTAAGAGTAATATAAATGAGTTTTACCGATCTATTTTGATATTAGATAGGAAAACGATCCTGAGTCAGAAGTTTCAGGACCGTAAATTTTTTAAGAATGTAGTATTATATTATAGATTTTTTAGAATCGAGGTGAAATCTTCTCTGAGCTGTCTGAGTGCCCTTATTTCGTTTTGTCTTACGGCTTCAGAAGAAATACCGAGCATATTTCCTATTTCTTTTAGGGAATGTTTCTCACCATCGATAAATCCGTATCTGTATTTTATTATAAATTTTTTCTTTTCGGGAAGTTTATCAAGTATTTTGTTTATGAGGTTTCTCTGTTCATCAACTGCAGCTTCCTGTTCGGGAGATTGTTCATCTACCTCTAAAATACTTTCCAAGGTTGAGTATTCCGGATCGTCCTTGATAGGTGCTTCAAGAGAAAAATAAGAACTTGGAATTTGATTCTTTAATTTATCAAATGCTTTCTTTTCCTCGTTTGATTTGTCCTTGGAAGAATATTTGTATTTGAAGTATTTTCTCATTTTATTAACAGGTATTCTTATTAAATTTTTCTTGTTATATATTG
>CAZMFS010000075.1:0-7712 GCA_964565585.1 uncultured bacterium | reverse complement strand
TCTTATTTGTAAGTAAATAGATAAAATATAATTTTTCCATATATTAATTATAAAAATATAAGAAAATTTTTGAAGAAAAAATTTAATGGGTAATACCAAAGCAGTTCTTGAGATTACTTCGTTAGATTTTTGAGAAAATCTTCCTCGTAATGACATAATAAAATTACTGAGTATTAGGTTCGTAATTCGTGTTCGGAAAAACATTTAAAAGTATCTAAATCTTATTCTTTTCGGATTATTATTTTTTACTTCAAAAAAAACATTTAATATTTGTAAGTTGTGCGTTATTCCGATGTGGGATGGCTAAAGTGTGCGTTGTTCCGATATGTGATGAAAAAGCCAGGTAGAAATTTTTAGATCTTATATTTTTCTATGACCTCAATTAGATCTTTAAAATCCACAGGTTTATGGAGCAATTTTTCCGCACCATATTCCTTTATTTGTTCTTCATTCAGTTCATCAATATACCCAGTTAATATCAAGATATTCACACCTGGATCAATATCTTTCATCTCACTTGCTAGTTTAAGTCCATCTCTTTGGGGCATTGCATAATCGAGCAGCACTAAATTGTACTTTTCATGGTCATCTTTAAAATGCTTCAATCCTTTAACAGGATCGTTAAATGTAACTACTCTGTATCCTTCCATTTCAAGTCTTTCTTTAACCAGATCAAGAAGTGCTTCCTCATCGTCTATATACAATATAGAACCTGTTTTCTTAAAATAACTTTTTTTATATTTGAAACTTGATTTTTCTTTTTTTATCTTTTTCTTATATTTTTTTTGAGCTTTTTTATTCAGGGGCAAATATATATCAAACCGTGTTCCTTTTTTAACCTCAGAAGCTAATTCGATAATACCATTATATTCTTCAACTATCCCATATACCACAGATAACCCAAGACCTGAACCTTTATCTTCAGTTTTTGTAGTAAAATAAGGTTCGAATATCTTATCAACATATTTCTCGGGAATTCCTTTCCCTGTATCCGAGATAGTTATGTGAATATAATCTCCTTCAGATAGATTTTCATATTCATCAGCACTTTCAACTTCTAATTGATTAATACCTATTGTTAATTTTCCCCCATTTTCTTCCATAGCATGATATGCATTTGTACACAAATTCATAAATATCTGATATATCTGTGCAGGATCAGCATAAAGATTATTAATTTTTTGAATATTTGTTTGTATTTTTATATTTGAAGGAAATACACTTTGAAACAATTCGACAATATCATTTATAATTTCTTTAATATCCAGATTCTGGTCTTCCTTTTTTGATTCCTGGGTAAAAGTTAAAATCTGATTAATCAAGTCCTCCGCTCTTGAAATTGCACTTAACATATTTTTCAAATATTTATCAGAGTTTTTGCTGCCCCTTTCAATTTCCTTCATCATTTGAATATTAGATTTTATAGCTAACAATATATTATTAAAATCATGGGCTATACCACCTGCAAGTGTTCCCAGAGATTCTAGTTTCTGGCTCTGTCTCATCCTTTTTTTTAGTTCTTTTTCCTTTGTAATATTTTTCTGTATACAGATAAAATTAGTAATATGATCGCTTTCTTCTTTAGCATAGATTGGAGAAATAAATATATAATCATTATACAGTTCTCCATCTTTTCTCTTGTTTATTATCTCCCCCTCCCAAACATTACCATTTAATATAGTTTTCCACATTTCCTTATAAAATTCATGTGAATGCACATCGCTCTTTATAATATCTATTTTTTCTCCAATTATTTCCCGCTTGGAATATCCAGTTTCCTCTACAAAGGCTTTATTAACATATTCTATTATTCCATTTTTGTTTGTAATAATTATTTTTTCCTGAAGCTGCTCTATTCCTGTAAGCAGTATTTTCTGCATATACCTTAATTCTTTTTTTTCTGTAACATCTCTAAAAATCATGACAGCACCTGTAATATCTCCCTTGCCGTTTTTTAGTGGAGAAATATTATCTTCAACATGATATTTTTGCCCTTCTTTAGAAATAAGTATAAGACTAGTATCCCTGCTAACTATTTTACCTTTCTTTATAACCTCCTCAATTTGCTGATTTATATCATTAGAATCTCCCAAAATATTTAAATCAAGAACTTCTTTAGCCTTATTGCCAACAATCTCGTTACGTTTAAGACCGATCATACTGCATGCTTTATTATTTATCCTGGTAATCTCACCTTTTTTGTTGGTGGCTATTACCCCATCTTTTATGCTGTTTAATATTGTTTTTATATGCCTTTCGCTTTTTTCCATTTTTTTGTATGTCCTATGATAATCAGTTATATCTCTTGCCCTAAGAAGTATTTCTTTGATTTGATTATTTTCAGTCTCAAGCGGACTTGATATAAAATCATAATAATGAAGTTTACCATTTTTTTGGGTAACTATTATGTCCTGAATTTTACCATCAAAACCTTTTTCTCTCATTTTTTTTCTTCTTTTGAATTTGCCCATATCTCTCAAATTTACTAAATCATTAACATTTTTCCCTATTAACTCCTCTTTATTCATATCGAAAAATTCCAGAGCTTTTTTATTTGCAAAAGTAATCTCTCCATCTAATTTATAAGATAAAACCATATCCTGAATATTTTCAGCAAGTGTAATGTATTTTTCTTGTTCTTTTCTTATCCTGTAGGTCAAAATAAAAGCAAATAAAATAAAAATACAGATAACAAATATACGGGTATATATCTGATGAAAAGGAACATCCAGTATTAATAAATCCATAAATGATGCATTATAGAAAAATAGATAATCAGCAAGTGAATCAAAAATCCATACTAAAATACTGAGAAAAGAAAGTATAATAAATAACTTTTTTCTTCTATTTTTGTATTTCATAAACAAATAACCTCTATGTACAATTATATTCCATAATATTTTTTTTTAAAGACCAATTTATTTTGTATTAACTTTTTTTATTAATATGATATATTAAACTAAATAATTTAGGAGGTTTTAATGATCTATTATATAATTAAAACACTTATTTCTGCTGTAATAATCGTAGTAGTTTCTGAAATCGCAAAAAGAAGCTCTCTTTTAGGAGGGCTTATAGCTTCGCTCCCACTAACTTCAATTCTTGCTTTAATCTGGCTTTACTTTGATACTAAAAATATTCAGAAAGTAATAAATCTATCTGAAAGCATTTTCTGGCTGGTTATACCATCATTAATCCTGTTTGTGATTTTACCTATACTACTAAAAAAAGGAGTGAACTTTTATCTATCATTAACAATTTCTTCAGTAGTTATGATGGCATTTTATGGGGTGATAATGTATGTGGTGCAAAAAATTTAAACTAACAATTTTATTTGACTAATATCTATTTTTATTTACAATAAAAGTATGGAAGAAAAGAAAAATATAAGTACGAAAAAAGCTATAAACAACGCTGCTATCAAACTATTTAGTCAAAAAGGCTTTGACGGTGTCGGTATGCGTGAAATTGCTAAAAAAGCAGATATTGCCGTTTCAGTTCTCTACTATTACTATACAAATAAAGAAGCAATGTATAAAGAAATTGTTTATGACTATTTTGAGGAAATTCTAACAGGAAGCAAAGAATTTTTAGAAAAAAATAGCGATAAAAATTTCAAAAAAAGCATAATAGAGTTGCTAAAATTATTTAATAACCTTCCAAAAAGAAAAAAAAGAATATTAAAAATTGCAATATACGAGATACAGGGTTTTGGCAAAAACAATGTTTTAAGAAAAAATTTACGTAAATTATTTAAAGAACACGAATTTATATTTTTCCACCTATTCGAATCAAGAAGCACAGATAGGAAAAAATCATTTGCCGCTTCAAGAGTTTTATTTACCTATGTAACCTCAAAAATAAGTGACATTATCCTGAAGAACTCGTTTCAGCAGGACTCTATTAGTGATGATTTGGATATAATAATAAATTACCAATAATAAGTTCTGTGTCTTGATAATAAATAATATTTATCATATATTTGAACAAAAGGAGTAAAAATGAAGGAAAATAGTAATTCAAGATTAAAGGAAAAATCAGAAATTAAATCCCGTTTAACTGAAGAAGTTCTAAGGTCCAGCAGATATAAAAACAAATTAACTATTATATTGATAGAAATCGATGATTTTAGCGACTTTAAAAACGAACTTGAAGAAAAAAAATTGGATTATGTAATGCAGGATTTTCTCGAGTTATTAATAAGAAATATAAGAGAAGTAGATTTAATAGGAAAATTAAAAAGAAACCAGTATTTAATAATCTGCCCTAACACCGGTATCATGGGAGCAAAAATTGCTGCCCAGAGAATAAGAAAAATAACAGAATTCACCACATTTGACGACTCTGTAAAACTCACAATAAGTGCCGGGGTAAAAGAATTCATATACGAGGAAGCCGATAAATTATTAAAGGAAGCAAAAAAAAGATTAAAAATAGCTAAAAATAAAGGGAAAAACCGTGTAGTAGCTATTTAAAATTGAAAATTGAAAGATGAAAATTGCAGACAAGACTGGCCACTGGTTAAGGGCAAAATTCCTAAATCTAATTCCTCCGAAGAATATAAATATAATAAATCAATTTCATTGATTTTAAATAGATATTTGAGAACTTAAACAGCTAATTTATCTTTTAAACCAGGAATCCACATCGTCTTTTTTGAGTTTTTTGATCACCGGACGTCCGTGCGGGCAGGTCAATGACATACCGCCTTTCTGAATATATTTGATAAATTCCTGAATATCACTTTCGTTTAGTCTATCCCCGGATTTTAGTGATGTTTTACATGCAAGAGAAGATATTATATCCTTAAAAGGTTCTGTTTTTTCCCCTTCTTCGAGATTTTCAATAATTTCTCTTATTACCTCTTCAGCATGGAGATCTTCTCGATTATTAAAAGCTGGAATAGTTTCTACAACAACACTATTATTACCGAAATCTCTGATTTTTATACCCATCTTTTCCAGAAATTCCTTATTATCCATTAATAATTCGTAATCTCTTTTTCCCAGTTCGATTGCTTCGGGAATTATATGAGCACTGTACTCCTCTAGTCCCCTGGATTTATAGCGATCATAAAATATTCTTTCATTTAATGCATGAAAATCTATAAATAGTAGATCTTCTTTTGAGGCAAATACAAGATACCTCCCAAATGTTGTACCCATATACTGATGTTCAAAAAGACTTAATTCTTTTTTATTTTTAGTGTTTTCAATCCCTCTTTTCGAATAGGTATTTTCAAACAAATTTCTTTCAGCATCGTTTTTTTCATTATAATTGCTTTGATTTTCTCTTATTTCGTTAGAATTCTTCTCCCTATTTACATCATCTTCCCTGTTATTAATATCAACCCCTGAAACAGCCTGAAGTTTCTCAAAAAGTTCTTTAATTTTATAATAGAGATCGCCATATATCTTTTTTTCGTTTGAAATACGGGCTTCGAGTTTTTGTGGATGTACATTCATATCAATATCAGAAGGATTAATGTTAACAAACAAAAAAAGATATGGATATTCTCTTGATTCCAGCACTTCACTTAATGCATTTTTAACTGTATAAATAACATTTCTGTTTTTTATCATTCTATTATTAATATAAAAATTAACTTCCTTAGAATTTTTCCTTATCATATTTTGTGATGATATATATCCACGAAAAGAATAAAAATCTGATTCCTTCTCAAAATAAAGCAAATTATTTGCTAGTTTTTTTCCGTAAAAATGGCTAATTCTATCATTGAAATCATCGTATTTGGAATAATTAATTATGCTTTTATTATCTTTTTGAAGTTTCAATTTAACCTTATTATTAAAAGAGTATGCTAAACCAAGTTTTCCAATATAATTTTTGATAAGACGCATCTCATAGCTGGGATTTTTTAAATACTTCTTTCTTGCAGGTACATTATAAAAAAGTCTTTCAACTCTAACAGTAGTCCCCACTCTTCTATTTTTTTCTACATATCTAACTTTATCCCCTGCATCATATACAATCTCTGCGCCAATATCTTCATTCTCGTGTTTGGATATTGCAGTTAAATATGATACAGATGCTATGCTGGGTAATGCTTCTCCTCTAAATCCCAGAGAATTTAATTTAAAAAGATCATTAACATTTTCAATTTTTGAAGTTGCATGCCTTTGAAAAGCAAGTTCAAGTTCATCTCTTTTTATTCCTGTTCCGTTATCTTTTACTTCAACAAACTTGGAAGGGGCATTTTTTATAACTACCTCAATAGAATCGCTTTCTGCATCCAGGCTATTCTCTACAAGCTCTTTTGCCACCGAAAAAGGTCTTTCAACAACTTCTCCTGCAGCAATTTTGTTTACTGTATTTTTATTCAGTTTCTTTATCATTGTTTTCTATTTCACTCTTTATCTTTTCAATCTCATACATGAGTTCCACAGGGGTTAAACTATTTAAATCTAAAAACTTCAATTTATTGATTATATTTTCTTTAAAACCGCTATCAAAAAGAGTATGACTCTTTTTATCCTCCACTTTATCATCATAAGCAAGGGAGGGTACTCCATCTGTATAACTATCCTCCTCAAGATTAAAAAGAATATCCTTTGCCCTATCAATTACCTTTTCTGGAAGACCTGCCAATCTTGCTACGTGAACACCATAGCTTTTGTCGCTTCGCCCCTCTTCAATTTTTCTTAAAAATATTATATCATTATCCCATTCTTTAATTAAAATATTTAAATTTTTTATACCATCATATAAATCTTCGAGTTCCGTTAATTCATGATAATGTGTTGCAAAAAGAGTTTTAGCATTTAAATTTTTATATATAAACTCTGAAATAGCCCATGCAAGAGACAATCCATCAAAAGTACTGGTTCCTCTCCCAATTTCATCTAAAACTATAAAGCTATTTTCAGTAGCATTGTGCAATATGTATGAAGCTTCAAGCATTTCAACCATAAAGGTGCTTTCTCCCTGGGCAAGGTTATCCGATGCCCCAACCCTAGAAAAAATCTTATCAACTATACCAAACTCCATTTTTTTAGCCGGCACAAAAGAACCGATCTGAGCCATTAAAAGTATAAGAGCATTTTGTCTTAAATATGTTGACTTTCCAGCCATATTAGGTCCTGTGATTATAAAAAATGACCTATTATCATCCGGATTCATGCTTAAATCATTTGGTATAAATGGTTCTTCAAAGTCAAGTGTCTCTATTACGGGATGTCTGCCCTCTTCGATATATAGAGTTTTATCATCTACAACTTCAGGTTTTGAATAACCTTTTTCAAGAGCGATGTTTGCAAAATTTATTAAATTATCTAGCTTGCCAATAATTTTAGCATTATCCAGAATTTTTTTATTATTTTCAATTATTTTATCTTTAATTTCAAAAAACAGTTCGTTTTCAAGGTCTTTTATTTTCTCATCCGCACTCAAGATTTTAACCTCTATTTCCTTCAAGTCATCGGTGAAATATCTCTCGGCATTTTTTAACGTTTGTTTTCTCTGATATCGTTCGGGAACTTTATCAATATTTGATTTTGTAACCTCTATGAAATATCCAAAAACTTTGTTATACTTAACTTTTAAATTGTCTATTCCAGTTTTTTCCTTTTCCTCTTTTTCTATTTCAAGAAGAACATCTTTACTTTCATTCTTTAACTTTCTCAGTCTATCTACTTCTTCATCAAAGCCTTTTTTTATCAAATTACCTTTTCCAAGTACTCCAGCACCATCTT